>CAZDWP010000012.1:0-17357 GCA_964508985.1 uncultured Herbinix sp.
GGAAGATTAAGATTCTTCTTTTCTATGATTTCACCGTTATCTATGATGTTTATGGTTATCTTGTGATCTAGAGCACCGAGTATATCAAGGTTTATGCCGTTTAAGGTTCCTTCTATCTTTATGATATCTTTTCTGCCCATCTTATTGCTTCTTGCATTTTTGATTATGGCTACACTGACGTCCAGATTCTCGAGATTAAGATAGGTGTAGATTTTCATTGCTCCACCGACCTGTATATGGTCTATTACTATCCCTTGATTTAACACACCGATATTTAACATATGGGCCTCCCTTCGCTATCTTGCAACAGCAGCATAATTAAAGCCATTCTTACATATACTCCAAACTGAGCTTGTTGAAAATATACAGCTCTGGGGTCTTCATCTACCTCTATTGAAATCTCATTTACTCTTGGTAGTGGATGTAGGATAAGCATGTCCTCTTTAGCGAGTGTCATTTTTTTGCTATTAAGGATATAGGTATCCTTTAATCTTATATAGTCCTCTTCGTTAAAGAAACGCTCCTTCTGAACTCTAGTCATGTACAGGACATCCAGATCAGGTATAGCAGATTCGAGACTTTTTACCTCTTCATAAGGAATATTTTGTGCGTCAAGTACTTGGTCCTTTATATATGAGGGAACCTTTAGCTCTTCCGGCGATATAAGGACGAATTTGATATTGCTGTATCTTGATAGGGCTCCTATGAGCGAGTGCACGGTTCTTCCGAATTTTAAATCTCCACAAAAACCAACGGTAAGGTTATCGAACCGTCCTTTAAGATTTCTAATTGTAAGTAAATCTGTAAATGTCTGTGTGGGATGATTATGACCGCCGTCGCCGGCATTGATTACTGGAATGGAAGAATGGAGTGATGCAACATAGGGGGCACCCTCCTTGGGATGACGAATAGCACAAATATCTGCATAAGAGGAAATAACACGAATTGTATCGGCAACACTTTCGCCTTTTGCGGCTGAACTGGAGTCGGCTGATGAAAAGCCGAGAATGCTTCCGCCTAGATTTAACATGGCGGCTTCAAAACTTAATCTTGTTCTGGTACTGGGCTCATAGAATAGGGTTGCTAACTTCTTTCTATGGCATGTATCCGAATATTTTTTTGGACTCTTAATGATATCCTCAGCTAAATTTAGTAGCTCATCTAATTCAGATAGGGTAAGATCAGTGGGACTGATGATATGCCTCATAAGAAACCTCCGTTTTTTATTTAATTGGGTTATTCTTTATCCTAACTAATTATTCTAGTGCATTTTAAGAAAAAAAACAATGCATATTTAAGAAGTATTTATAAAATTAACTAATATATCAGATTAGTATTAATTATAAATCATTTAACCAATAATACAGAAATAGTCTTATTTATAATACACTTTTATCTTATCTATGGTATAATAGTAAGATACAGAATTTTTGTGCATCTAAGTTGAGGTGCATTATTATTAGAATATTTATCTAAATGAATATTGTATCAATATTGAACTTAGAGCTAAGAAAGGTGTGCAAATATGATTCAGATTTCACGGACAGGGATAAGGAATCTGGCATCAAATGATACGGTTTATGCCAGAGGATTACAATATTATAAAGAAAATCGTGTTATCAGTGCGTCTTACTCCAATATGGCCAAGCTTTACCGTCTGGAGGTAAAAGGAAGTTATAAATATTCTGTCTCTGTTGAGGAACAGGAGGACGGTTCTTTTGATTATAACTGTAATTGCCCATCAAGGTTAAAGGATCAAGGGGCATGTAAGCATGTGGTTGCATCCTTGCTATTTATCTTGAAATATCAGGAAAGGACCATGCTTACGGAGTCTAAGAGTCCTGAGGAGAGAAGAATTGTTCAGATTATTGATTATTTTGCTTCTCAGGAGGATAGTCATATCATGGGTGAGACTTTTGGCCTTGAACCAATAATCAGTATACCTCAGATGTTTAAGGGTGAAAGTGCCAGAGCATATGTATCATTTCGTGGTGGAGGTAATCGCAAGTATAAGATTCAGACTATAAAGAAATTTATATCGGACATTTATAATAATGAAAGCTTTAGTATTGGTAAGGAGTTTAACTTTGTAAGTGGGGAGAGTAATTTTGATCAGCCATCACAGGTTATTCTAAATTATCTTTTGGATGTGTATGAAATCCAAGAGGTTATTAATAGTTCGCATTTTTCAAAGATATTTTCAAAATCCCAAGTTACTATGACTAAAAACATGCTACTTAAGTTTCTTGGACTTTTGAATGGAAATAAATTTACATTAGAGCTTTATGGAAAGATTTATCCTGAGGTTAGTTATTTAAATGCAAATCCTAAGATATCTTATCAGCTTACCATGGACGAGGAAACGATTTTTGTTGATTATAAAGGTAAAGAGGCAGTAATTCCTGTAACTGATACGGGAGAGCTACTTTATTATGGCGGAGTAATATATCAGCCTGACAAAAGATTTATTCGGAATTTTAAACCCTTTTACAATACTCTTGGTAGGGATAGAGATCCATTGGTTTTCAAGGGAGAGAGTAAGAACAGCTTCTTGGAGCATGTGCTTCCTAGAATCAGTGAGACTATGCAGCTTGAGGTTCCAGAAGAGCTGAAGAATCGCTATATTTCGGAGGATTTGAAGGCTAAGATATATTTTGATAGGCACAAATATGGAATAAAAGCAGAGCTTCGCTATTGTTATGGAGAATATGAGTTTAATTCCTTTGGAAATGCTTCATCAGGCCCATATATAATCGTTCGTCAAAGGGAGAGCGAGGATGATATTATTGCTGAGATTCTAAAGCTTGGATTTGTTCCACACAAAAATTACTATCTTCTTAAGGATGAGGATAGGATTTACGAATTCTTGTCCGGTAAGGTTATGGACCTTGAGGTTGTGGCTGGCTTATATTATTCCGAGGACTTTAAGAAGCTTGGAATTCGACCGCCGGGAGGCTTTAGTGCCAGTGTTAATGTTAATAGTGGTATAAATTTATTGGAAGTGGATTTTAGTTTTGAGGAAGTACCTAAGGAGGAAATTCGCAACCTTATTCATGCATATCAGGTTAAGAAGAAATACTATCGCCTTAAGAACGGTAGCTTTATCAACCTGGAGGAAGGGGATGTCGAGGACTTTTCTAAGATACTCCTTTCGCTTAATATAAATAGCAAAAACATGGAGGAGAATAGGCTTCTTCTCGAAAAGCAGCATGCTGTTTATATTGAAAAAGCATTTACAGATAAGCATCTTGAGCTTAATAAAGGCCGGGATTTTGCTACTTTGACTGAAAATATACTTAATCCTATAGTAACGGATTTTGTTGTACCTGATGAGATACAGGCTGAGCTTCGTCCATATCAGATTACCGGATACAAATGGCTTAGGTCACTTGCAGAGCATGATTTGGGTGGCATCTTGGCAGATGATATGGGACTGGGTAAAACCTTACAGTCTATTGTATATATGGCGTCGATTCTATTGGAGGAGAAAGAGAAGAATAATCCGGCACCACATTTTCTTATTGTGTGTCCTACCTCCTTGACTTATAACTGGTTGGACGAGCTGGAGAATTTTGCACCATTTATCACGGCGTCTGTGATTAGCGGAACACCACAGGAGCGTCAGGAAGCCATTGAAAAGTACCAAGACTATGATGTTCTCATTACGTCATATCCCTTAATTAGAAGAGATATATCAACCTATGAAAATATTAATTTTCATACAGTGTTTATCGATGAGGCACAGTTTATAAAAAATAATTCCTCGTTAAATTCCAAATCGGTAAAGAGACTAATTGCTAAGCATAAATTTGCACTTACCGGTACTCCAATTGAGAATAGCTTATCTGAGCTTTGGTCAATATTTGACTTTATTTTGCCTGGGTATTTGCACAGCCATATTAAATTTGTTGAGTATTATGAAAAGCCCATACTTAAGGATGATAAGGAGGCTTTAGAGGATTTACACCAGCACATTTCTCCTTTTATTCTTCGTAGAATGAAGAGGGATGTTCTTACTGAGCTTCCGGACAAATTTGAATCGAAGATGCTTACAGATCTTTCCGAGGAACAGAAGAAGGTTTACCTGTCATATCTTGCAAATATTAAAAACGATATTCACTCAGAGCTGTCTGAGGGAGGACTGGATAAGAGTAGGATGAAGATTTTAGCCGCGCTGATGAGGCTTAGACAGATTTGCTGTCATCCGTCCACATTTTTGGAGAATTATCAGGGAGGAAGCGGAAAGCTTGATTTACTGATGGAGCTTATTCCAGAGGCTATTGCCAATGACCATAGAATTCTTGTGTTTTCTCAATTTACCTCTATGCTTAGGATTATTGAGGAGGAGCTGAAGGACATGAATATTCCGTATTTCTATCTGGAGGGCAGTACTCCTACTGAGGTGAGAAATGACAATGTTAAGCGCTTTAATAACGGAGAGGGTAAGGTGTTCTTAATATCCCTAAAGGCCGGTGGTACGGGTCTGAATCTGGTCGGGGCTGATACTGTAATTCATTATGATCCTTGGTGGAATCCAGCGGTGGAAGAGCAGGCGACCGACCGTGTATACCGAATTGGTCAGCTGAACAAAGTACACGTATTAAAGCTTATTACTAAGGGTACGATTGAAGAGAAGATATTTAAGCTACAAAGAAAGAAAAAGGAGCTTTCAGATTCAATCATCAGCTCCAAGGAAGTATTTATCAATACATTGTCAAGGGAAGAGTTAGAGGAATTATTTAATATTTGATGTAAAGTTTAATATAAATAAATCCGCTCTTTAATAAGTGGAGAATAAATAAGCTGATTAGTTGTATTATCCAACGACTAATCAGCTTGTTTTTATCAAATTTTATTGATTACTTTACGAAGTATTGTACCGAATGATATAGATAAGGCTATTTTTAATAGATCAAATGCTATAAAGGGAAATACACATACAGTCAGAGAATATGATATAGAGGAGCCAGACACATAGCTAAACCATAGGGTGCCTATAAGATAGCATAGTAAAAGAGAAATTATCATACCCAATGTCGGTATTGCTATCCGAGATATATTATAATTAAATGATGTGGTCTTTATCTTTTTTGATAATTGATATGATGTGGATGTAACCAAGGCCATAATTGGATACGAGGCAATGAAACCCCCTGTCATACCGGTTAGAACATGCAAACCTCCCCTAAGTCCTGCAAATACGGGCAATCCGAAGGATCCCAGAAGAATATATACCAAGGTTGCAAAGAAGGCGTATTTGGGCTCGAGAAGCATTCCGGTTAGAAAGATTGCTATTAATGACAGACTGAAGGGAATGGGTTGTATGGGTATTGTGATTTGTGACATTATTGATATTATTGCTGTAAACATGGCGGTAAGGATTAACTTTTTAGTTTTTAGTTGACTAGTAGTTGACATAATAATATTTCGTCTCCTTATGTAGTTTATATGAGATTGTAATAGTTTTTATTGGATTTTATTGCTTAAGAAGGCTTTGTCCTCACGCTGACTTCTCCTGAGGATAAAGCTTCTTTTGTTCCATCAAGGTATTCTACAATGAGCCTGGCTCTGTCATCAATATCAATTGCTTTGGCAGGCTTAGTATCATTTCCTTTTAGGACAATTAATTCCTTACCAATAAGAAATGAACGTTTTTTGTATTCTAGAAGATAGCTATGGTCAGTCAGATTATCCATGGAAGCTGACAGGTTATTTAATACCTCGGCAGCTAGAATTGACGTAATCGGCTTATTCTCGGGCTTGTCTGAGAATATTGAGCCTGCGATCTTCTTAATATCATCAGGAAATTCCTGTGTGGTTACATTTATTCCAATCCCCACTACGGCATATTCTAAGCCACCATTTTCTATATTCAGCGAAGCCTCGGTAAGTATGCCGCACACCTTTTTGTCATTCATGAATAAATCATTTACCCACTTAATCTGTACTTCATTATTAGTAATGCTCTCTATTGCCTTTGCGACTGCGACGGCGGCTGAGGTGGTAATTAAAAGAGAATCATTTAGATCTAGCTTTGGTCTTAGTATCAGTGAAAGATATAATCCGGTAGAAGCAGGAGAGTAGAAGCTACGTCCCATACGACCACGGCCTTCAGTCTGCTTAGTAGCAATGACTACAGTACCCTCGGGCGCTCCTGAGACTGCCATTTCCTTAGCCAAAGTATTGGTAGATGTAACGGTTTTTCTCACATCGAATTGAAAGCTCTTAGACTTACCACGTAGATAAGGTGCGATGCTTTCTGCCGTAAGTATATCATTAGAATTCTTAAGACAGTATCCGAGGTTACGTACAGCATTTATCTGATAACCCTCATCCTGAAGCTGCTTTATGTTCTTCCATATCGCAGTTCGGGTAACGGATAGCTTCTCAGCCATTATTGATCCATTTACATTTCTTCCTCTATTTGCTTCAAGCATTTTCAATATTTTTTGCTTTAAATCCATGTATTACCCTCCTTTTTTAAAATAAGTATAGCAGAATTTTTCTAATTGTCAACTGATTGTGCCCGATTGGTTGACATTGGTACCAGGTACCGTACCGGGTACGGTACCTGGTACCAATATGTTACATATATTACAAAAGACCTGTGTCAGATTGACACAGGTCATGATTATTTTATTGATGGATTGTTAAATTATTTTACTTCTTTCTCGATATAACTATTTGATGCATCAAAGGTTTCTGTGTAAAATTCTTCAATCAATCGGTCGAGATAATCACGATTTTGTTCACCGAATTCTTTATTAATCATGTCACGAATTGTATCGGTTTTTTTGATATAATCAAGCTCCTCTGATAATTCGGAATTGGTGATTGAAGCTAAGAATTCATCGGTGACAGTAGTATGGAGCCATTTATTAATCTTATCTGTCAATTGGTTTTCGCCTTCAATTTCCTGCTTGAGTAGCTTTGCCTTTTTGCCTGTAGAAAGACCGACATAGATGAAGAATACAAAGAGCGCTCCCATGATTAGGTTAGGGAAGAGTCCATATAATAAGGTGAGAACCTCAATAGCATTTAAGAATACAAATATTATTCCGGCAATTCCTAATACAATGAATACGAATTGAGTGCCGATGTAATCCTTGTATTTTTCTTCTTTCATAACATAGCTTCCAGAGGCTGATAATAAGCTTTTCACCCGTTCTTTTTGTCCGTTATCAAGGTCATTTAGGGTATCATCAAGATCCTCAGCGGCTTTTTCAACAGTATCTTCATCTGACATAATATTTTCATCTGATATATTATCTTTATCTGAAATACTGTCTTCATCTGACATAATATCTTCGGGATGAAGTTCTTCATGATTAGAAGTAGTATCATTATCGGTAGTCTCATTGGTAGCACTAACTTCAGAGGCTTCATCTGTGTCAGAAGCTATATTGCGATTTAGTCCATCCATATCCGCGGAAGCTATTTCTTCATTGGATATATCCAATGAGGATTCGGAAACTCCCTCACCTGGAGTAGCGGAAAGGATATTGCTTTCATCATATTCCTCTAGGGAGTCGGGGTTCTTTTCTTGATCTTCAATTCTATCTCTTTCAACAAAATAAAATGCTTGATAGAATTTTTTTGCTTCTTTTTCTTTCTTTGAAGGCACCGACAATATATAAGCGTCTTTTTCTTCATCAAAATGTATTTTTGCTTCTAAGCCGGAGTATTCAAAATATTTAGCCAGTTTTTCTGCGATACTTCTTTTTTCAGCTTGGAAAAAAGGTATATATTCTTGCATAATATCAACTCCATTCTTATATTATATTTCTTACTCAGCCATGAATCTATGATAGGATTTCTTGCCCTTTTTTACTAGGATTGCACCGTCAGAGTCAAAATTCTTGTCTGTAAGAATCATGTCAAAGCTGTCAGCCTTTTCATCATTTATGGTAACACCGCCTTGCTGTATAGTACGACGAGCGTCAGAGCGAGAGACTGCAAGCTTAGAATCACACATTAAGGTTATAAGATCGATTCCTTCTGTAAAGCTTTTAGCAGGATAGGTTGTAGTGGGAATATCTTCGGATCTTGCTCCACCACTAAATAATGCTCTTGCTGCTTCCTGCGCTTTTGTTGCTTCATCTTCGCCATGAACAATCTTTGTGATCTCAAAGGCAAGAACTTCTTTTGCCTTATTAATCTCGGCATCCTTTAATGCTCCAAGTCTTCTTACTTCCTCCATCGGAAGGAATGTAAGCAGGCCTAAGCATTCCTCAACCTTAACGTCCTCGATATTTCTCCAGTATTGATAGAACTCATATGGGGAGGTCTTATTAGGATCAAGCCACAAAGCTCCCTTCATGGTCTTACCCATTTTTATTCCTTCACTGGTGGTTAGAAGCTTAAAGGTAAGTCCAAATGCCGGCTTTTGCTCCTTCCGGCGAATCAGGTCAACACCACTAATGATATTGGACCATTGATCATTTCCTCCCAGCTGAAGTGTGCAATTATATAATTTGTTTAATTTCCAGAAATCATAGGACTGCATTAGCATATAGTTGAATTCAAAGAAAGTAAGTCCTTTTTCCATCCTTTGCTTGTAGGCATCTGCTGCAAGCATTTTATTGACTGAAAAATGAATTCCTATTTCACGTAGAAATTCTACATAGTTCAGATCAAGAAGCCAATCTGCATTGTTTGCAATGATGGCTTTTTCATTATTAAAATCGATGAACTGGGAAAGCTGGTCCTTGAATCTGCTTGCATTATAGTCAATGGTTTCTCTGGTCATGAGAGTACGCATATCGGATTTGCCGGAAGGATCGCCTATCATAGTGGTTCCGCCTCCTAGAAGCGCGATCGGCTTATGTCCTGCACGTTGCATATGCATCATAGCCATAACTGTAAGGAAATGTCCTGCGGTCAGACTGTCTGCGGTAGCATCGAAGCCTATATAAAAGGTGACGGATTCCTTTCCTAATAATTCTCGAACCTCATCCTCATGGGTGCATTGTTCGATAAACCCACGTTCCTGTAATATGTCATAAACATTAGTTGACATTGGTATTCCTCCTTGTTCTATCTTGTCTGTTCTTTAACTAAAGTCATTATATATGAAATCACTTAAATATTCAATGAATTTTCCAAATTGTGTACTCTGGTACCAGGTACAGAGCAAATCGGTACCTGGTACACTGGAAATCGGTACCTGGTACCACAATCATGACATTTGTCATATGAAGGTTATAACAGCTGTCACTTCCTGTTTATGGTAGTAAGGGATATGATTAATTCAAAAGGGAGTGGAGGGATAAATAAATATGTCGTATGTTAGTGTTGACAGTCTAGTAAAGAAATACGGTGAGCTTACAGCAGTGGATCATATAAGCTTTACTGTTGAAAAGGGTGAAATATTTGGTCTTATTGGGCCTAATGGTGCAGGAAAATCAACCACTTTGAATGTTATAACAACCTTGACCGATTTTAATGGTGGTGAGGTTATAGTTAATGAAATGGATATACAAAAGAATAAAAAAAATATTAAGCAATTAATTGGTATGGTTCCACAGGATATTGCCATATATGACCATCTAAATGCACTGGAAAATGTTAAATTCTTTGCTTCTCTATATGGTCTTAGGGGTAGCAAGCTTATGCAAAATGTTAATGAGGCCCTGGAATTTGTAGGTTTGTCAGATAAGATGAAAATGAAACCTAAGCAGATGTCTGGTGGTATGAGAAGAAGACTAAATATTGCTTGCGGAATAGCACATAATCCTCAGCTTATTGTATTGGATGAGCCCACAGTCGGGGTGGATGCACAATCTAGGGAGCATATTTTAAATTCCATAAAGCTACTTCGTGATAGAGGAGCCACGGTCATTTACACCTCCCATTATATGCAGGAGGTTGAGGAAATCTGTGATAGGATAGCCATTATTGATAAGGGCCAAATGATAGCATGCGGAACAGAGCCGGAGCTTGTGTCCATGGTAACTGACGTCCTAACTGTCTACATTGAAACGAGAATACCTATAGGGTTTGACCGGGATGCTTTTTGTAAGAAGGTAAAGTTAATGCCTGGCATTAAGGGAATTTCAATAGAGGGGTCTATTATCAGGGTGGATATATCTGTAGAGCAGAATAGAATTGAAAGAATTATTCAGGAATTCATTGCCCATGAGCTTTCGATTAACAGTATTAAGTCTGAGGTGCCTAATCTCGATACACTTTTCTTGACCTTAACGGGTCGAGAGCTTCGATAGGGGGGATGGCATGCTTCAAATAATTATTAAAGAAACCAAGGATTTTTTAAGAGACAAAAGTAATGTTTTCTTCTTTCTAATTTTTCCTGTATTACTGGTATTTTTATTAGGAAATCTACTTTCCGGCCTTGATAAGGCAGAGGATACCATAGGAGTGGTAAAGATTCATTACATGTTAGAATCAGAGGAGAACATGGATATTATGGCTATTGATGGCTTTATTGAAGGCGTCTCCGATGAACAGAATATATTATTTGTTAAGACAGAGGATTTGAAGGCTTCTAAAGAAATGGTTGGGGAGGGTGATATAGCTGCTGCCATAGTTTTTACCAATAGTCCTATGGAAATTCATATATATGAAGGAATGGATAGAATCAAGAACAGAACTATTAGTGCAATGATGAGTGGTTTTTCTCAGATAAATAGAGCAGTAAAGGCTATTGTTAAGAGTAACCCAATGGCTATTATGGACTCTATGAATTCAGTGGATTCAGATGCTAGCTTTATCAGGCAAAAGGATTTGGGTATTAACAGAACCATGCTTGATTATTATGCCATTACAATGATGTCTATGATTTCCTTTATGAGTATTATACTGGGAACAATGTGTTTTCTAGGAGAGCGTCAATTTAAAACCATGCGTCGCTTGAAGATAGCACCGATTAATCAGGTAAAGCTATTCTTAGCAAAAGTACTTGGATTAATACCCCAGGTCATACTACAGATAACTATCTTGATGATAGTCAGTGTGTTTGTCTTTGGGGCAAGCTATTCGCCTATTATGCTTGATAATATTTATTTGTTTTTTATGTTCCTAGCTGTCACATTTACAGTCATATTGATTGGGGCGGTCATTGGATTATATGCAAAGGCAAATCCGACAGTTATCACATTTCCGCTTGTATGGATTATGATGTTCTTATCGGGCACCTATTCTAAGGAAATATTTATAGATGGAGTATCGCAGTATTTACCAATATATCAAATACAGAAGGCGGCTTTTGATCTGGCTATATTTGGCAGGTATAATAAGGCTAATATAGTTATTATTGTCTGCCTTATCCTCTCACTTATTATGCTGGTTATTGGAGCAATTGGCTTTAGTAGAAGGGAGGAGCAATGAAGAATATATTTCTATTAGTAAAATCATATATGAAGCGAAATCGTATGGCTATCTTTCTCTCGGTCTTTAGTGGTGTATTATTAAGCTTACTAATCTACCTAATGGGACAATTTGCGGGTAGTGTTGCTATGTCAAAGATAGAAATTGGGGTTATGGATTATGATAAGAGCATTCTTTCTACGGATTTCAAATCATACCTATCTGATGAGCTGGATTATAAGCTAGTAGAGCATGAAAGCTATGAATATCTTTCGGAATTATTGATTGATAAAAGTATTTCAAGTATAATAGAGATACCGGATGGATTTTACGACATGTTTGCCTCTGGACAGGATGGAAATATTACGATTACAGCTACAGATGACTTTGAAAATGCAGCATTTCTAGAGGCATATATGAATAGCTATCTTGCCGGGGTTAAGCTCTTATCTATAAGTGCAAAGGGTGATAATGGAGTATTTGACAGACTTATATCAGAATATAAGGAAATAGAAATTCCCATATCTAAGGCTAAAGCATTTGATATGGACATAGAACAGTTTAGGCAAAGAGAAGGTTTTAGAAATACTATAGGCTTTTTCCTTCAGATTATGTTTGCGCTTGGTGTGGTATTATCATTTATGATTATAGATGACAGAATATCGGGTGTATATGATAGAATTACTGTGACACCTGTTAAACCGGTTCATTATATTGCTGGTAATAGTATTTTTGGAGTTATATTGTTGATGATAGAGGTTGTGATATACTGCGGCTATATTGCCATTAAGGATATTGATATTGGATTTTCAGTATATAAGCTATTCATTCTCATGCTGCTATTATCAATATTTGTTACATGTTTTATAGTAGGTTCTTCTATACTTATCAAATCAAAAAGTGGTGTAACGATACTTATTATGGGCTTTAGTACTGTTGGCTCAATCCTTGGAGGAGCTTTTTTTCCTATAGATATGTCGCCGGAAATGCTTCAGAATCTTGCGAGAATTCTGCCGCAATACTGGTTTATGGATGCGGTGACTAAGCTTATGGACAATCCTATAGCAGATATATCCTCTAATATCATTATCTTAATTTTATTTACTGTTCTGGCATTTTTAGTAGGAGCAGTGTCATTTTCACAAAACAATAAAAGGGGTTAGGTTCATTATATGATGGATTTACCAGTCCTATATCTAATTACAAAGCTGATGGCAGTAGTAGCCTCATGCATGCTGATGGGCAATGCTAAGGTCGATATGATTAAAATAGTCATATCGGTTCTTAGCTTTGCTTGCATTTTTGTGTTGGAGCTTTTGATTGACAGGCTGTGGAAAAAGAGGTCTTTGCTATTATTTACTATATCAGCTTCAATAATTGCCTGCTTCTATATCCAAATCGAGCTAATATTTCCTCTTTTACTTATATTGATATTGCATTTACTTGAACTTTTATTGTCTAGTGAAATGTTCTATCAGATTAGTATTGTAGCCTTGATATTACTATTTTTTATATTTCCACCTGTTAATCTTAATATAATGCTTCTATCAATAACTTTAGTTATTATGGTTATATTTTCAAGACTTGCTATAATTAAGCTAGAGGGTTATATACATAAAAATGAGACTTTGCGAGAAAGAATTGTGAAGCTCGAGAGTAAAATTGTTGATCTTAACGGTCTGATGAAGACTTTAAAAACCACCGCCTCCCTAGAGGAACGAAATAGAATTGCGGCTAGAATCCACGATGAAATCGGTCATGGAATATCGGGTAGTATAATTCTTCTGGAAGCTGCCATGCTGCAAATGAATGAGAATCATAAAAAGGCGGCAGTGAGTGTAGAGAAAGCGATACTAAATCTTCGTGAAAGTGTGGATGAAATTCGCACGGCACTTAGAGAAGAGAGGACTGACAAGTCGCTTCTTGGTATTCATGATATTACAGCAATTTTGGAGGAATTCAAGGTAAGATATAATATTTCCTCCAGGCTAAAGACTTCAGGTGACTTAAAAAACATCAGTCTCGATATGTGGGCATGTATACATGATAATCTAAAGGAATGTCTGACGAACGTGTTAAAGCATTCTAATGCTACAGAATTTATTCTTAGCATTCAAGTGTTTAATAAGATAATTAAAGTAGAATATAAGGACAATGGCAAGACCGACCAGGAATATGAAAAGCATTTAGGTTTAGATGCAATAGAAGAGAGAACTGTGAATTGTAAGGGTAGATGTTTCTTTGCAAAAGATGAGAATGGGTTCTGCGTTACGAATATATTTACGGTAAACTAAACGGTAAAACGGTACCAGGTACTAAAACGGACTGTACCAGGTACCGATATGGACTGTACCAGGTACGCAGGGGGGGGATGTTATGATACGAGTGCTTCTGGCAGATGATGATGTCATTATACGTGAAGGATTAAAGATGATATTGGAAACTCAGGGTGATATGGAGTGTGTGGGAGCGGCTGTAAATGGTCTTGAGGCGGTTGAAATGTCGAGAAGGTATAGACCGGATGTGGTTATGCTTGATATTCGAATGCCACTTATGGATGGTATTACTGCTGCCAAGGAAATTATGGAGGAGGAGATTTCAAATCCCCTACTACTTACCACATTTGATGAACCCGAGCTTATTCTTCGTGCTTTGCAAACCGGTATTAATGGTTATATTCTAAAGAATAGCCCCGCGGAGAGAATTCTATCGGCAATTAGGGTTATTAATTCAGGCGGAAGTGTATTTCAAAAGGATATACTGGAATTTATAAGAAGCAGAGTATCCACTGAAGGGACCTCTAATCAAATGTTTAAGATGCTTTTGTCTCCAAGAGAGATGGAAGTTGCCGGATTAATTGCTGAGGGTCTTTCTAATAAGGATATATGCGAAAGACTATTTCTGACTAACGGTACAGTCAGAAATCATATCAGTACTATACTGGAGAAGACGGGTTTGGAGCATCGGACTCAGATCGCGGTTCATTATTTGAAGAATTCATAACAGTCCAAATATCTATGGCAAAAAATCTGAATTATTCGACAATATAGTTTAAAATTTGAAAAATTATTGTTTTGTAATATTATCCAATATAGTGCTTTAAATAAGACTATTAAGGAGACATGTTATGAAGAAAAAAATATCAATTTATATTATTTGCATGGTGGCTATTCTAGTATTTTTAACAGGCTGTAATTTGTCCGGTAGAAGAGCTGTTGAAGAGGATTTGTTACAGAACATTGACTCTGACCCGACGAATATTTCTTCAGAAATAAAAGAAAATATATCTGAAGGACTAACAGATGTTGAAAAAATATTAGAATCCGAAAGTTCTAGTCTTGATAATACTGATCCGGTAAATGATCAAACAGAGGCGAAGGAAATAATTGACGTTATAGTTCCTGCTGTAAGGCTATCTGATTATAGAATACTTTTTGGGTCTTATCCAAAGAGTCGTATAAAACCAACGGAAGAATTAATTAGTGCTGAATATGACAGTAATGGAGATGCAGTTGTTAATGGCTTTAAATATAGAAGGGTATCTAAAGATGATGCTACATATGTATCTGATAGAGCCAGTTCAGATAGTTCCTGGCATGTTTGGAAGGATGAGTATGAGTACTTCATATATGAACCGATTGAATGGTTGATTTTTAAGGATGAAAACAATGACAACAATGAATATACTCTGATATCTGAATATTCGATAGATTGCCAAGTTTATTCTACAGTTAAAGATGAATTACCAGTTTGGGAAACATCTGATATGCGTGCATGGTTAAATACTACATTTTATGATATTGCCTTTTCTGAAGATGAAAAGAAAGTAATTAAAAATACTATTACTTATAATGTGTCGGATAGGAATAATGGTGGACATGGTGATCCTACAGAGGATAAAGTATATTTGCCTCTATATAGTGTTGTAAAATCAAAACATGTGCCAACACATGCATTTACAACAGAATATGGAGATACTATGGGTACTATGTGCAATAGAATTAATATTTATGCTGAAGACGGAAAATACTTTGCCCATTATACAACTAGAACATTAAGTACAGAAAGTTCTATTTGGTCTGTACTTAGCTCGGATCTTAACAGTAATAAATATCCTTCTAACGTATTTGGTGTACGACCTATGATAAATATCAGTATTCCGAATGTTGAGTTTACAACAGAACTTGTTATTACAGAAAATGTAGAAAAATTAGATGTAGCACAGTATACACAAGCCAATGCATTAACAAAGGTTACACTGCCAGAAAGCTTAACATATATTAGTGAAAGTGCTTTTGAAGTATGTACAAATCTTAAAGAAATTAATATTCCAAGCAATGTTCAATATATTAGTGACGGTGCTTTCCTCAAATGTGAAAACTTAAGCGAGGTACATATAGCTTATGGTTTGGAGAAGATATCATCTGCTGCATTTTCAGCCTGTAAGAGCTTGAAAAAGATTGATATACCTGATAGTGTTATACATATTCGTAGTGGCGCATTCTACAGAAGCGGCCTAGAAGAATTAATCTTACCTTCGGGAATATCTGCTGTGTATGATAGTATCTGTCAGAATGCCGAATCGTTAACTAGAGTTGTAATACCTGAGGGAGTAAAAAGAATCGACCATTATGCATTTAAGGGATGCTCATCTCTAACAGAGGTTGAAATTCTATCCAGTAATGCTTCCATTGATAGTGAGGCTTTTGATGTAGATAATGCTAATTTAACTATCATTGCACCATCTGGGTCAACGGCTGAGAAGTATGCCATAGAAAATAACATTAATTTTATTGCTAAATAAGTTAAATAATAAGAAGAAACCTTCTTGAATATGTGTATTACAAGCATGTTCAGTGGAGGTTTCTTTTGGCTATCATGGGGTTAGAATGGAATATATAATAACTATATGTAATATAATTAAGAGAAGAACAAGCAATAGAATAATAGATAATCCTAAAATAGATAAGAGTACATGTAAGACGAAATGGGAATATAATAAAAAAATCTAGTAGAGGGGAGAAGGTTAATGGATACAAGTTATGAGGATAAAATGTACAGGCAGATAGAGAAGAGTCTATCTAACAATATCAATGACAAATTATTTGTTCCCATAGAAATGATTGATAGACCGGAATTTATGGGGAAAAATAAAAAGCAAATTGTTGATTCGATTTCATATGAAGAAGATATAATTCATAAGGAAGCAAGCTTACTTGACAAGCCTTACGATGACAGAAGAGTTGTAGATAGTGCCATGGTCGAGTACAGAGAGGAAGGGCCTGGACTGTCACGGGCTGAATATATAATTCAAGCAAGAGAAGCGTGTCTGCGACAAATAAATGCAATGGATTCACCAAGTAGGATATATGATAACTATGGTGGAACTGAAGAGTCAACCTATTCTTCTCTTGGAAGGAAAAAGAAAGGTAAGGTAGAAAGGCTTTTTTATGAGGGGGATGAAGAAGAGGTTCTTCCTGAGGAGATGGCTTCCTTTAGATCCTTGATTATCCGTACTATATGTGCTGCTGTGGTATTTCTTAGTATATTTATTATTGATAAGGTTAAGGTGGAGTGGGGAGTTTTTTCATATGAGACTATACGTCATTATGTCACAGGGAATAATCAATTAAAAGCCTTGGAGGAGATTATTGTATCATTACTAAAGTAACATTTTAGCTCAAAGAATAGGGTGCTTTTTGATTAGTTAGTATTAGAATTACATAGGAAGTGGTATTTCTTATAGGGCATTTCTTACGTTGTATTTTATTTAAGTATACGATATAATCTAGGCTAAGCAGATTTTATGTGCTTGTGATTATATTGTAGAGAGGATAAAGAATGAGAAGATTAGCACTATCCGATGAAATACTATTATCCGTAGAAAAACCTGCCCGTTATATCGGCGGTGAGGTAAATATGCGGGTTAAGGACCCTAAGGATGTAGATATAAGGTTCTGTATGTGTTTTCCGGACGTATACGAAATAGGTATGTCCCATCTGGGCATTCAGATATTATATGATATTTTAAA
>CAZDWP010000013.1:0-12150 GCA_964508985.1 uncultured Herbinix sp.
GTGTAGAAAAGGAGAGACTTCACCGAAGTGTCTCCTTTTTATGTCGATAAGTTAAATGGGAATATAAGGAAAAGATATTGCAATTGAGGTTTGCCATGTTATAATGTAAAAAGTGGAAAATATATACAATATTTCAGAAGCAATTTGTAATGGAGGAGAATCGATGGAAGAAGTTAGGTACATGATTTCAGAAGCCTCAAAAAGAGTCGGAGTAGAATCGCATACTCTAAGATATTGGGAGGACGAGCTTAATCTGCCAATTGGAAGAAATGAAATGGGACATCGGTATTATAGGGACTCCGATATTGAGTTATTAAAGGCATCAAAGCAACTAAAAGAGCAAGGTTTTCAACTAAAGGCAATAAAGATGCTTCTACCTAATCTTAATAAGATAGAATTTCTTGATGATCAGACCATGGTAAAGCTTAAGGATGAACTTAACGGAAAGGTGAATGATATGTGGAAGGAAGAAAACATCAGTGAAAAAGAGCATGAGGAAGGGACAAGCCTTGTTGCAAGTGATATTGAGAATGAAATCCCAGAAGAGCAAGATAAGATGAGCCAGTTTAAGGCCGTGATGAGTCAGATAATAAAAGCTGCACTTAAGGATAATAACTCTGAATTATCAGGAGACATTAGCTCTAATGTAACAAATTCAGTGGTTAAAGAAATGAATTTTATCATGCACATACAGGAAGAAAAGGAAGAGGAGCGCTATAGGAAATTTGATGCTACCTTACGGGATTATCAAAGAAGCAGAATGCATGCAGCAGCTGCATTTGATGGAAAAAAAAGAAAAAAATCCAAGTTTTTCAAGAAACATAAGGTTTATATATAGAAAAAAAGAGAGTTGTCTTACCCTCGGCATCAACAGAAGGTAGTACAACTCTTTTCTTTTGATTATATGCATGCTTAATTATAAGCATATAAATAGGCATGCATATATTATGCGGCAAATAAACTTATTTGCTATAATATGTACGTAATAACTAAGCAGAAATAGAATTGGTAGGACAAACACCTTCGCAAGCACCACAATCTATGCATGTATCCGGGTCAATTTCGTATTGTGTAGCGCCTTCAGAGATTGCACCGCTTGGACACTCATCTGCACAAGCACCACAACTGATGCACTCATCACTAATCTTGTATGCCATAGTATAATACCTCCTTTGTATTTACAATCCTAACTATTTTAGTATAGGAATAAAAAATATGCAAGAGGAAAAAATTATTCATTGTAAAATAGAGAAATTTGTATTATATAATTTAGGACAATACATTTATTTCATGTGATTATATTCTTGACTCAGTAAGTTTTATAGAATATAATGTTGCCTAGGCTACTAAATGTAAGCCGAATTTGGTTTATAATAAGATATAAACCACAAGCTAAGGAGGTAAGATATGGCTACGATTACTAAAGACATGACGATTGCACAGGCGATTGCCATGGATCAGAATATTATTCCGGTACTACTTGATATAGGTATGCACTGCCTTGGATGCCCTTCAGCACAAGCTGAAACATTAGAAGAAGCTGCCATGGTTCATGGGGTGGATCCAGAAGATTTCATGGACAGAATAGCGGCTCAGATTGGTGAGTAAGACAGGTTTATAATCAGGCTGAATAATATTTAATAAAAAGGACGTGTTTCACTAACCCTGTTAGTTGCGAAACACGTCCTTTTAATTTGTAACGGTTAAAATCTCTTAACCTTTACATGACAGACAGTATTTGTATAGCCTGATCCTTCACTATAACTTCATAATGCTCCTCGTAGTAAACTTGGGTAGCATAAGTATTACGCTCGGACTTACCATATTCAGAGATTATATTACTGATTTTATTGAATTCCTCCGGCGTATGCTTGGATATACTAACGACAAGATAATAAGTAGAAGTAACGGAGTCTTTGTATAACGTGTTATTTCCCTTATAGATTCCTAGTA
The DNA here is from genome assembly GCA_964508985.1 of uncultured Herbinix sp. Classification (GTDB taxonomy): domain Bacteria; phylum Bacillota; class Clostridia; order Lachnospirales; family Lachnospiraceae; genus Mobilitalea. Next base: position 1,954 of record CAZDWP010000013.1, read on the forward strand.
ATATATTGGCTAATGCGGTAACCTCGCCAAGGGAGCGGAAGGAATAAACCTTAGTCAGATTAACAGGAATATGAACTTCTTGTTTGCGATCCGTTTTGGAATCGGAGGCATCCGTAACTTCCTTGGAATCGTCCTCTGAATTCTCTGAAAAATCATCCAAATGTTCAAAGGTGTTAATTATTTCATCCGCATAGGCGTCATCGTCATCATCGTCGGATTTATCAGATAAATCATGGGTATTGAAGGAGGAAAACTTTGAGAAACGAGTATCTAACTCATCGGGATCATCTACCTTCGTAATAACCAGAATCAAGCATTCTGTAGATACGGGAATAGCTTCAATCATTAATGGAATATCATCTACTTCAAAACCAAACTCATAAAAGGCCTGTTGAATCATATCGCGAAACAATGCCTTGGCTTTCTCTGTGCCGTAAGCAAGCTCACTTATTTTCATTTCTCTGTCTATCAAATCACTCTTATTCAAGGTACATCTAATCTGGTTGTCACTAATCTTTTCTATCTTCATAGAGTACACCCCTTTCTGTATTAACAGGAACTGATTATTTAGCTACAACTAAAATCAACCATTGGTGTAAAAAGAGTATAAGTTAAAAAGGAAGTAAAGTCAATACGCCAAGTTATGAAATTTGTATGAATAAACATACCATTTATTCAATATAATTCAAAATATGACACTGTCATTTTGTATAGAAAACAACAAAAAAATTGTTATTTAGGATAGATGAAAACGCTTGCAAAACTTACATAATATGGATATAATAAGGTTAGATGATCCGTCATCATAGTTTGCTGATAGGAAAGGAGTGTATGTCACAAGAAGTATGGTTTGACAAATACCGCATAATTAAACTTATTGGCCAAGGCGGAACAGCCGAGGTTTATCTGGCAGAACATATCAAATTACATTCATATCGGGCAATAAAGCATATCTCCAAGCATCATCCCTTATACAAGCTCCAACTTAAGGAAGCGCAAATTCTAAAAGATCTAAGGCATTCATGTATTCCTATAGTTTATGATATTGAAGAAGATGAAGATGGTTCCTATATTGTCGAACAATATCTTGAGGGGATAACCCTTAAAGAATATGTTACGGAAAGAACCTATCTAAACAATGATATCATAATTCATTTCGCCCTTCAAATCTGTGATTTAATCAACTATCTCCACAGTGTAAAAAGACCGATTCTATATCTGGACCTTAAGCCTGACAATATAATTGTAACCGATAGGACAATAAAGCTTATTGATTTTGGAAGTGCCATGTTTCGTGACGAAGCGGATAAAAACGTTGAATATTATGGTACGATAGGCTATGCCGCTCCGGAATTGTATGGTAACGAGGGTCTAGACGAAAGATGTGATGTATACGGTATTGGAATGCTATTATATTTTATGGCTACAGGCAAGTCTTTAAGTACTACAGAAGAAAAAACTGAGCATATAGATTATATTAATAGCAGACACAAGAAGCTTAAAAAGATAATTAGTCGATGTCTTAGGTTTGATCCATCACAAAGGTATGCCTCTGTATCTAGGTTAGAACATCAATTATCAGCAATCATGAGAAATAAGAAGCCTTTAATCAACCCAGGATCATTAATTGAGATAGGAATTGCAGGATCACAGCCAAGAATTGGTACAACCCACATGTCATTTCGTCTATGTGGCTACTTTAGGAGGCAGAATTTAAATTGTCTGTATATCGAGCAAAATAAAAGCAGGTGCTTGAGGCAGGCTAGTAATAGGTATATTGGACTTAATAATGACAAGAATATAATTAAAATGAATGGTTTATCAATGATATGTGCTGATGATACACAGATGGCGGATATATCTGGATATAATGTGGTAATAAAAGATTATGGATGTCTGAATATGAATAACAAGGAACAATTTTTAGAATCCGGGATTAAGATGATTTTACTTGGTGCTAAGGACTGGGAGCTGGGATATTCTGAGGATACATTGGAATTAGTATCAGAATATAAAGATATTATTTTCCTGTTTAACTTTGTTAATGGAAGACAATACAGACAGGTAATAAAAAGTATGATGTTTAGGAATTGCCTAAGAATACCCTATGAACCTGATCCTTTCGCTAGACCAAAGGATAAGAACAGTCATGAGTTTTTCAGAGAGTTAGCTGATCTTTGTACTAAATAAAGGAGTGGTATGAAAAGAAAATCAATGCTTTTAAAAAGGTTGTCTGCAAGCATAGACCTACAAAACAAATTAACTTTTGGATTATTAGGGATTAACCGTGGTGTAGGTGTAACGTATACAGGCATGCTTCTGGCTTCTTACTTCGCTAGGGAGAAGAGATTTAGGACAGCTTATCTGGAATGTAACAATCATACAGATTTTGAACTGCTTAGGGGGGCCTATGAATGGAGTAAAGAGAATGAAAGTTCCTTTAGCCTTGACAAAATCACCTATTTTAAGCAAGTTGCATTTAGTTGTATTCCTGAGATTTTAGGAGATGATTATGATTGTTATATACTTGATTTCGGTACGAATTACACAGACGCTATGGATGAATTTATTCGGTGCGGTAATAAAATCATCATAGGAGATATCGCTATATGGAATCAAATCAGAATGGTTTCTTTCATAGAAGATATGGAGAATATGAAGGGAAGTAAACACTGGTTACACATGATTCCATATGCCAAGGACAATCTTATAAAGAGAATATCTATTGAAACCAAAAGAAACTTTCTAAGAATTCCATATGAATCTGATCCCACATCACTATCAAAAGATACTCATAAATTATTTCATAGCCTATTCGGATGATATCTTCCCTTTGAATAAAACAGAGAGTGTAAAATCTGATAAAGAATAGGTTCTGTACGAGGCATTATGGATAAGTATAGCATATCACAAATGACCTTCTTATCCGATAAGATTATAGAAACACCTCTTAACGCCTGTACAGTTTTATTAGTAATGCATTACCGCAGCGATAACCGGACCTAAAAGCCCTCTATACTTTATTGGTTATGGTTTAGAAACTGCTGCATGTAAATTGTTTCTTGAATTAGAAAGAATATATATATAAGGAGATGCTTGGATGCGCCTTAAGAATAAATAAGATGAATTAGGACATCTTAAATTCTTAAGGCGTTATATATTACCATTTTAATCTCAAATTTAGTCGAAATTTAGTAATGACGATTGTCTAAAAAAATGTTATAATGTCCACGATAGGCAGATTAGTCCATGTGAATTAGCACGTTTTATATGACACGATTTATGTGTCATAATAGAACGAGATAATTCACAAGGATAAGAGTAACGTGAGCGAGGAAGCGAAGCTTTCGAGCTAATCTGCCTAAGAAAATTAGTTCAAGAGAATTCTGGAGGAAGCATGGAGAAAAAAATAAAAATTGCAATTATAGGAATAGCTGTCGCAATTTTAACCTTAGCAATAGGAATTGGGATTGCCGTAATTAAAAAATTGACCCCCAGTGATGAGGTTATGCTTCTGACTGAATATTATCAGGTAGAGGATACTGAGGTAATGATAATTCTTCAGGATGAAATATATGATAAATCCGGGATTATGTCAGATGGAACAGTATATATCGATTATGATACCGTAGTAAATGAATTTAACAATAGATTTTATTGGGATCAGAATGAAAACATATTAACCTATACTACTCCTACGGAGATTATTCAAGCTGAGGCTGTAGATAATAAGTATTCGATAACGAAAAGTATGATTAAGACAGAAGCTGTATCTGAATATCCCATACTGAAGCTATATGCCGACAAGGTATATATCGCTTTGGATTTTGTTGAAAAATATTCGGATTTAGCATATCGTTTTTATGTAGAACCAAACCGCGTGGTTATAGATTATAAATGGGGGGAATACCTGTTTACCGAGGTTATAAAGGCAACTCAGTTAAGGGCAGATGCGGATATTAAGAGTCCTGTTTTAGTACAGCTTCCACTTGGTGAAGAGCTTATCTATGCTATTAAGGAAGAAGCCCCGAAAAAAGGTTTTGCTAAGGTCATGACAAATGATGGAGTAATAGGGTATGTAAGGGAAAAGAATGTGAAGGAATCCTACTATAAGGAGATTTCGAGCACTTTTATACCGCCTGTTTATACAGCTCAGAGTAGACCGGATAAGATAAACCTTGTATTTCACCAAATCTTTAATATGGAGTCTGGTGGAAAGTTGGAGGAATTGATTAGTAATACTAAGGGGGTAAATGTAGTATCACCCACTTGGTTTAGTATTAATGATGTATCAGGTACTATGGCTTCACTAGCAAGTCAGGATTATGTGGATAAAGCAAAAGCGCTGGGACTTGAGGTCTGGGCTTTGATAGATGATTTCAACCCTGAAGTGGATATGTATGAGCTTCTGTCTTATACATCCCGTAGGGAGAGTTTGTCAAATGAATTAGTGGAAGCGGCTATACAATATAAAATAAATGGAATTAATATAGACTTTGAAAAGATTCCTTCTAAAGCTGGAGAGCATTTCATTCAATTCCTACGGGAGCTTTCAGTAAAATGCAGGAATAATGGTATTGTGCTATCCGTAGATAATTATGTTCCCGCCCCATATAATAAATTCTATAACAGGAAAGAGCAGGGGGAAATCGTAGACTATATAATTGTTATGGCATACGATGAGTACTATTCGGGATCCGATGTTGCCGGACCTGTAGCCTCTATTGGATTTGTTAAGGATGCCATAAGAAACACCTTAGAGGAAGTACCCAGTGAAAAGACAATTATTGCTGTTCCATTTTATTCAAGACTTTGGAAAGAGACTGCTGACGGAGAGGTAACAAGTGAAAGCCTATCCATGACCCCAGCTAGCAACGTATTTACTGACAATGGTATAGAGGCCAGTTGGAATGAGACCTATGGAACCAATTATGGAGAATTTGAAAAGGATGATGCACTCTACAAGATATGGTTAGAGGACGCTAAGTCCGTTGAGGAGAAGATGAAGACCATATATGAGGCTAATGTGGCAGGCATAGGAGCGTGGAAGCTTGGGCTCGAAAAAGAAGAAATCTGGAATATCATTATAAGATATTTGAATTAATAAATATTGGAACTATTTAAAATACCATATAGGAGGTTACTTATATAAAAGCATATAAGTAACCTCCTACTTCCATTTAGATGTTTAGTATAAGATACAATACTAATTCATAAAATGTAGGGAAACCTAAATGGGAAGTAAGACATATGAAACGAAAGTATTTCACCGTCTTTTTTTTATTGTTAGTGATTATAGCTAGACTTCTTACCACGGAGAAGTCTGTTAAGGTTATGAGAAATCTGTTTCAGCAAGGTGGTATAGAGAAAAAACATGAGGAGATATACATCGTGATTGACCCTGGTCATGGCGGCAGAGACCCTGGAAAGGTAGGAGTTAACGGAGCACTGGAGAAGGATGTTAATCTGGATATAGCTTTGAGGCTAAAAGATTTATTGGAACAAAATGATATCCATGTAATAATGACAAGAGCTGAGGATGAGGGCTTATACTCTGAATCTGATCCCAATAAAAAGAGAGCAGACCTGAATAATAGAATCAATATAATCAACACAAGTGATGCGGTGTTTGCAATAAGCATACACCAGAATAGCTTCAGTCAGGAGAGTATAAAGGGAGCCCAGGTGTTTTATTATAACCAATCTGAGCAAGGAACGATTCTTGCTATGACTTTGCAGGAGCAGCTAAAAGAAACCATAAAGGATGGAAATCACAGAAAAGCAAAATCAAATACCAGCTACTATATGCTAAAGCATACCACCTGCCCCTTGGTCATAGTTGAGTGCGGGTATCTTAGTAATTGGACAGAAGCGGCACTTTTAGTGGACGAGGAATACCAAGAGAAAATGGCATGGGCAATTCATCTTGGTATAATGAAGCATTTGAATATGTCGAAGGATTAGTAAATAAGACTGGACTGTGGAAAAATATAATCAAACATGATATAATTCCAGGTAGTAAACATTGTATGGATGTATAAAAGGAGTACACAAGAAGGATGAAGACAATTATAGTAGAGGCAGATAGGGGAATTTTAAGTGAAGATGACTTAAATACTGCTGCAAATATATTAAAAAGCGGCGGTTTAGTGGCTTTTCCTACCGAAACCGTATACGGTTTGGGTGCAGATGCTCTTAATCCCGAGGCTTCTAAAAAAATCTACAAAGCCAAGGGCAGGCCGTCGGATAATCCCTTAATTGTCCATATAGCCAATCCGGGGAACATGGAACAAATAGCAAGAGAGATTCCAGATAAGGCCTTTAGACTCGCTGAGGTTTTCTGGCCAGGTCCTTTAACTATAATACTTAATAAGAAAGATATAGTACCCTTTAGTACCACAGGAGGACTTAATACCGTTGCAATACGGCTTCCCGCTTCAGGAATTGCCAGAAATATTATCTCCTGCTCCGGTGGGTACATAGCCGCCCCCAGTGCAAATATATCGGGAAAGCCAAGTCCTACTAGGGCAGAGCATGTGATCGCTGATTTGAGTGGTAAGGTAGACATGATTATTGACGGTGGTAACTCTACTCTTGGGCTTGAATCTACTATAATAGACTTATCCTTCGATGAACCAATAATATTAAGACCCGGTTGCATTACCAAGGCAATGCTTGAGAATGTCATAGGTCAGGTCGAATATGACAAAGCAATCCTTGGAAAAATCATGGAGAAGGACATAAAACCAAAAGCTCCGGGGATGAAATATCGCCACTATGCGCCCGAAGGATGTCTGACTATTTACGAGGGGAACATAGAGAGTGTTATAGAAGCAATCAATAAAAAAGCCATGGAGATTACCGAGGAAGGGAAGACTGTTGGGATAATAGCAACCGAGGAGACAAAAGGACTTTATAGATACGGTAATATAAAGTCGATAGGGCGAAGAGGAGATGAAGACTCCATAGCGGCAGGCTTATATGCTGTTTTAAGAGATTTTGATGATATCCATGCTGAGTATATATTTTCTGAAAGCTTTGCAAGAGGCGATTTAGGACAAGCTATTATGAACCGTTTATTAAAAGCCGCAGGCTATAGGGTGGTAAAGATTTCGTAATACGGTACCAGGTACCAGCCCTGGGTAATACCTGAAGTTGGTACCTGGTACCGCTAAAAATGGTACCGCTAAGGAGGATAAAAATGATTAAATATGATAAATTAATTTTTGTATGTACTGGTAATACCTGCAGAAGCCCTATGGCTGAAGTAATTTATAAGAACCTTGATAAGGAAAGTGATATTAATGTATTATCGAGAGGCCTGGTGGTTTTATTCGGTGAACCAATTAATCCAAAGGCTGAGGTTGTATTAAAGAAGCATGACTTGGATATTAGTAATCATATATCAAAGGGCTTGAGGGAATCAGAGATAGATGAAAATACATTAATTCTTACGATGACAGAAGCACATAAAAGAAAAATAAGTGCTGCCTTACCGGATGCCAAAAATGTATATACAATAAAGGAATATGCCGGTGAAAATGGAGATGTAGTGGATCCTTACGGAGGATCATTGGTAGAATATGAAGAATGCTATATAGAGCTTGCCAGACTAGTTAAAAAGACTGTATATAAGCTAAATGAGGATTAATTTAACCGATTGAGTAATGAAATAATTACTTGATTTGTAATATATAAAATATTATACAAGGAGTGTTTATTATGATAGGTATTGGAAATGATCATACAGGCTATGAACTAAAGATGGAAATAATAAAACATTTAGAAGAGAAGGGAATCGAATATAAGGATTTCGGATGCGAAAAGCTTGAAGCCAGCGACTACCCCATATATGCAAAGGCTGTGGGAAGAGCAATCCAAAATAAAGAATGTGACCTTGGAATCTTAATTTGCGGTACCGGAATAGGTATATCAATAACAGCAAACAAGATGAAAGGCATTCGTGCCGCATTGTGCCACGATTGCTTTAGTGCGGAAGCAACAAGGCTGCACAATAACGCTAACATACTTGCAATGGGAGCAAGAGTTGTTGGCCCTGGATTAGCCGTGAAAATCGTAGACACATTTTTAAATACTGAGTTCTCAGGATATGAAAGGCATTCCAGAAGAGTTCAGATGATGGAGGAAGAGTAGACAGCCTCTGCTTGGTTTATGGGACCTTGAAGCGCATTAAATCCGCCTCGGTAGATAAGCTTTAATAGGCAATCAAGGATCCTGAGGGCTTGCTCTGCTTCTTTATAGGTGATAAGGTGAAGTGCAAGCGCATCTGCTAACTCATCTAGGTCAAGGATTCTTATGGTTCCATCCTCATATACAACAACATCAATTAGTAGATCCTCATATACAAGGCTTTTTGGGTTGGTGTCAGGATTGATTTGGATAATATCACAGTACCAATACAGAAGCTGTTCATTTTTATCGTAAATTTTACTAACCTTAATGCCATGATTCATATAATATGCGGAGACGCCACCTGCCATATTCTTTTTTGGTCGGAGGGGTCTCCATTTAGTAATTATCAGGCTCTCATCCATGGACAGGATAATGTCATCCTTCAAATGTACAAAATCATTGGGAATAAACCTTTTTCTGTAAAGAGAAATCTGGCTCATATGGAATCCTCCCTTAGCTTATATGGCTTATTTTATGAAGCGTAATAACTAATTTATTGTCAATAAGTATAACATGATTTTGTCTCAAGGTATAGTAAAAAAAGAATATTTGGCTCTTTTTTTGGGAATACTAATAGGTACATTATTAAGATTCCTATATGGAGGTGGACATTCTGGAAAAAATAAGTAGGGTTGTTGAAACATTACAACATATCTTTTCTTTGAGAAGAACTAAAATAACATTATATATAGCGGCGGTCCTATGGATTGCTGTAATTACTCAGATTATGATGAATAGGGTATTTTTTAATAGCTTTGAAATAGCGGAAGCTTTTGTTAAGACGAATACAGAGGATAAGGAATGCAGTCTAGAGGTTGTAGCGCAGCATCATCAGGAGTTTTTAAGTGAAACGGATAAGAAGGATATTTTGCTCCATATAGCAAGCTCTATAGGATTGAATATAGATTCCGATATGGAGATAGCTCGAGAGGGCGAGAAGACGGAATACTCATTTCATAAGCAAGCCAAGAAGGCGGAAACATCCATAAAGATTATTAGTATACAAGAGGAAAGCTCATCGGACATAAGAATGAAGCATTATATTGTAGTTAGGTTGAACATCAAGGAATCAGTAGATAGCATGGAAAAATATCGCAAGCTAATTGAGGAGTCTCTGGATGAATTGAATATAACAGAAAAACAGGTCAATGTTTTATATGAAGGTATAGTAAATGGCTTGATGTCCAAGGCAGATAAGGAAGAGCTAGCAAGCCTCTTAGTGAAGGATTTACAAGGTGAAGTGGCCTTTGACTACCAACAGGGAGAAAGCTATACAGTATATGCTTATACGGGCTTAATTGATGAATATATAGAGACGGTGGGATGTAAAATAAATATACAGATTGCCATGACATACGATGAGCTATCAGAAAAGACAAAGATATACCTAGCATCACCGATTATAAATGAAAGCTGGTAGCGGTCAAAGTGTTTTACCGACCTTCAACAAGCAAAACAGTGTGCTTTATCATGACACAAAGAAAGAGTCATATAAACCACACTGTTTTTTAACAAATTTGATTTTTGCAATATTAAAACCAGCGTCTTCTACTACGATAGCGTCTTCTTCTGTTAAATAATTCGTTAAGTAATATGATATTTACAAAGTCTCTTAATAAATTCTGCCTTCTTCTTGGTGCAAAGTAAATGCTTTTCGCCTCTATTAAAGGAGTTTCGTCCATATCCTTAATCTTCTCATATACTCGATCAATAATTCTGTCTAATGTTACTCTGTCAGGGTATTCATCGAACATAACGCTTCCGTCATATTCAAGCTTATCACATTCATCATCTATTTCGTGTTGTATACGCCTGGCGGAGCTTGGATAAAGCTGCCTAAGATAATTCATATCCCGGTCTAGATCTTCACAGTTATCATAACCATATAGAGGGTAAAGCGGTACTCCCATTGGAGTATTATATGGTGTGTTATTTGGCATGGGAATATTATTCATGGGCATACCATTCATAGGCATACCTGTAGTCGGGGGCATGGTACGATTC
>CAZDWP010000013.1:12250-16593 GCA_964508985.1 uncultured Herbinix sp.
ATTCATGGGCATACCATTCATAGGCATACCTGTAGTCGGGGGCATGGTACGATTCATGGGCACGCCGGTAGGCGGAGGCATAGTACGATTCATAGGCATACCTGTAGTCGGGGGCATGGTACGATTCATGGGCATGCCGGATGGTGGAGAAATCCCTCTGTTATTAGGAGTTCCCGTCGTCGTGCCTCTATTTATGGGCGTGGTCGGTGCTGTTCCTCTATTTATGGGCGTGGTCGGTGCTGTTCCTCTATTTATGGGCGTAGTCGGTGTTGTACCTCTATTTATTGGTGTAGCTGGTGTAGTTCCTCTATTTGGAGGTGTGCCTCTATCCATAGGCATACTGGCAGGCGGAGGGGTTGTATTGCGGGGCATTGTAGCATTGTTAGGTGTGCTTAATTCCCTATTCATCTGGGTGTTTACCTTTTTATCACATTCTGATTGGGACGTAGGGGTTGATTTATGCATTTTATGTGCTCCTGAGCTTTTTATAATCAATATATGCAATCTTAATTCGATTGTGAAATCAGAAGATTTATATTCCAAAAATATCAAAAGAGCAGACAGAAGTATATCAAATGAAAAATAATTGTGATATAATCACGATAAGCGCATCGGTTCAGCTTTGCTGAACCTTTGGAAAAGCACTACGTGTTTTTCAATCTGTGCAACGTGTGCATAACTAACCCGTCTAAAGGATAAATGAAAGGAAGGGAAATTTTTTTGTTAAAGCAGGTCTATCGTATAATTATATTAATAATCATATTTGTCGCTTCTCTTTATTATTTCGGTAAGGATATTAAGGAAGTGGTATTTAATATAGATAACACTACAAGTATGGAGGAGGCTTCTTTTCCTTTGGTCACATTGAGGACTGAAGAGAAGGACATCAATCTTCTTCATGGTTATAGTAGTAACCTAGATGCTAATTCTATCAGAGAAGCTCTTTTGCCGGTAGGCCCTAACCAAGCTTATGAGGTAATGATTAATCAGCAGAAATATGACATAAAAAAGCTGAATTTTGAATTGCGAGATTTTACCCAAAATGAATTGATTGAAAAGGGTTCTGTTAGTGTGTTCGATGAGGAAGGGGTAATAAAGATTGCAAGGATTAATCTTGGCTCCGAGCTTATGGATGATAAGGAATATGCAGTAAAAATAACTCTAATAACTAGCGAAAGCAAAAAAATGTATTATTATCATCGGATAAGAAAGTACAAGCAAACGAATCTCGTTGAAAAGCTAGACTTTGTGATGGAATTTCATGAGGCCATTAAGGATAAAGACAAAGCCGAGGAATACATTAGATATCTTGAGCCTGACGGGAAAAAAGATAATACTACCTTAGCTAATATTAATATTCATTCTAGTTTTGAATTGATAACTTGGGGGAATCTAAACCCCGAATTTATAATGGATGTAATTCCTACAGTTGTGGAAAACTATACTGATATAGCTTCTATCGTATTGGAGTATATAGTAAGTGCAAATGTTTCCGGTATTCCAGAATTATATAAAGTAAAGGAATATTATCGAATAAGGTATTCTACAGATAGAATGTACTTATTAAATTATGAAAGGCGTATGGAAGCTTTCTTTGATATAGACCTAGCCAGCATATCTAAGAGTCAGTTAAAATTGGGAATTACAAATGATCCTACAACCGAATATTTAGCAAGCCCAGACAAGAGGAAATTTGCTTTTGTAAGAAGCAAGGAGCTTTGGTTCTATAATCTTGAAGATAATGAGATTACTCGTATTTTTTCTTTCCGTCAGGAGGATACAGACTATATAAGAGATATTTACGATCAGCATGATATCAAGATACTAAATATGGATGCAGAGGGTAATGTGGATTTTATGGTATATGGCTATATGAACAGAGGCCAATATGAGGGAAAAGTTGCCTTAGTTATGTATGAATATAACAGGTCTGAAGGGCGAATTGAGGAAAAGGTATATATTCCTTTAGATGAGCCATATCAAACCTTGAAGGAAAACATAGGAGCATTTGCATATGTAAATTCCTTGGATATTTTTTATTTTCATATATATAATAGTATATATTCCTATAATTTGATTACCAGACAGATTACAGAACTAGCTAATAATACTGCCAAGGATGATATAGTGGCTTTTTATGATAAAGGATATGTAGCCTGGCAGGAAAGCTCGAATCCTTGGGATGCCAATAGTATTAAGATAATGGATATCGAAACCGGAGATATTCAGATGATAAATGCCGAAAGAGGATTTAAGATACTGCTATTGGATAAGATAGATTCCAACCTTATATTAGGATATGTCCATGAGGACGATATTACTGTCCTAATAGATGGAACAAGAGTAGTTCCCATGAGCAGACTCGAGATAGCAACTACTGAAAGAGAAATCCTAAAATCCTATGATAAACCGGACTATTATATAACCGAGATTGAGGTAAAGGATAATACTATTGTATTGTACAGGACGAGTAAGCAAAATATTGACGGTAGAAGAGTATTTATACCTATAGATAATGACTATATCATGAATCGAAGTGTTGAAAACACTCCATATCTTAATGCCGTATCAAGGATAACGGAGGATTCTTTGACGGAATATTATTTATCACTTCCTTCTGGATTTGATATGGAGAAAGTACCAGACAAACTTTATACGGTTAATACCGTTATTTCTGAGGACCCGACATTACGCTTACAAAAGAACAGACATTATTTAATACATGATGAGAAGATTTCGTCTAACCGCGATCTATACTACACCTATATCTTAGGAGAGCTTGAGGGTTCATATAATGAGGCAGCAGATGCCATTGCGGTAGCAGATAGTGGTGTGGGAGTAGCATTAAGCAACTTGCATAAGTCTGTTTGGGAACGGGGGGCGAAAGCAAATAGAAGTGTTATCTCTCAGTTTGAAGGAATGAATCTATCGACCTCGCAGAACACAATAGAGAGCTGCATTAAGCTGATAGGTAGCTATATTGGTGATAATATTGATAATAAAGCATTTGACTTAAAAAGCATATCAGTATATGAAATTCTTATCAGTCATTTGAACCTAGAGCCTATAAGCTTAACGGGTGCAACTTTAGATCAGGCACTGTATTATGTGTCTAATGGAAGACCGGTAATAGCTATGACCGGACATAACGATGCCGTCTTGATATATGGCTATGACGCTTATAATATCTTCATGATTGACCCCAAGCAGGGAAAGACAATTAAGATGGGCATACAAGATGGTACACAATTGTTTGAAAAGGCAGGAAATGTTTTCATTTCCTATCTATATCAATAAACATTATAGAAAAGGAGACCACATAAATGGATGAAAGAATCAAAACACTAGCTAAAAACCTTGTAAATTATTCCATGAAGGTAGAAGAGGGAAGCAAGGTCTATGTACACCACATTGGTGAAACAACAGAGGGTTTAGCAAGACAAATTGTAAAGGAAGTATATAAAGCAAAGGGGGTACCTTTCGTACACTATACTAATCCTAGATTACTAAGAGAAGTACTCCTAAATTGCACTGAGGAGCAGATGTCGTTAATGGCTAAGATAGATGCATCTGAAATGGATCAAATGGATTGCTATATAGGGATAAGAGGCTCAGATAATATTACTGAAAATGCAGATGTACCACAGGATAAAATGAAGCTCTACGAAACCTATTATCAGACACCGGTACATCATGATATTCGTGTTAAAAAAACCAGATGGGTTGTGCTTCGTTACCCTAATGCATCCATGTCACAGCTTGCAAATATGAGTCAGGAGGCTTTTGAGGATTTTTATTTTAAGGTATGCAATCTTGATTATGCCAAAATGAATGAAGCCATGAAAAATCTGGTGGATTATATGAATCGTACAGATAAAGTACGTATTGTAGGACCAGGTACAGATCTAAGCTTCTCCATCAAGAACATACCTGCGATTCCCTGTGCCGGAGAAAGAAACATACCGGACGGTGAGGTATATACAGCACCTGTAAGAGATAGCATTAACGGAACACTAACCTATAATACTCCTGCGGTATTCCAGGGGTTTACATTTGAGAACATATCATTCCGTTTTGAAAATGGTAAGATAGTAGAAGCAACGTCAAATGATACAGCAAGAATTAATGATGTGTTAAATACAGACGAGGGCGCTCGCTATATAGGTGAATTTGCTATAGGAGTAAACCCTTATATCCTTAAGCCAATGAAGGACACGCTATTTGATGAGAAAATTATGGGCTCCTTCCATTTCACACCTGGCAATTGCTATGAAGATGAAGCGCCGAACGGTAATAGTTCTGCTATCCATTGGGATTTGGTATGTATACAGACGCCTGAATAT
>CAZDWP010000014.1:0-16329 GCA_964508985.1 uncultured Herbinix sp.
CTTGTTTTAAGTTGAATTCATGTATTAATCTTTGATATGCATATGCTTCCTCTATTGGGTTTAAATCTTCTCGCTGTATATTTTCTATTAATGCAATCTCAACAATTTCTTGAGGTGAATAATCCTTTATAATTACCGGAACCTCTTTAAGTCCGGCTAGTCTTGATGCGCGCCATCTTCTTTCCCCGGCTATTATTTCATAGAGCTTATCTCTTTTCTGGACAATAAGAGGTTGTATCACCCCATATTGCTTAATAGATTCGGCCAGTTCTTGTAATGACTCCTCATCAAATGCTTTTCTTGGTTGAGATTTATTTGGCTCTATTTCATGAAGCGGTAACAATGTTTCACGTGAAACATTTTCTTCTGTTAGCTCTGTTTCAGTCATACGATCGGGAATCATGGTGTCTAATCCCTTCCCTAAACCTCTTTTAATAGCAGACATTTTATCCTCCCTCTTAGTCAATCTGTATTGATTAGCTGTAGCTGTTATTTCCTTTTTCTATACTTTATTATACCTATTTCGTTCTTCTCATATAGCTCTGCCTCATCATTTTCTATTACTTCATTAGCCAACTGTCTATAACCTTCTGCTCCCGCTGATTTAGAATCATATAAATTTATAGGTAGTCCATGACTTGGAGCCTCTGCTAAACGAACATTTCTTGGTATAATCGTCTTATATATGTTTTGCTTCAGATTTTCTTTCACATTTTCAACCACCTGTAAGGAAAGATTAGTACGGGCATCATACATCGTAAATACCACGCCCTCCATCTCCAAACTGGGATTTAATCTCTTCTTGACCAGATTTATAGTATGCATTAGCTGTGTTAAACCCTCTAAAGCATAGAATTCACATTGAATTGGCACTAAAACAGTATCTGCAGTGGTCATAGCATTTACCGTCAGGGTGCTTAAAGAGGGGGGACAATCTATAATAATATAATCATAATTATCTTTTATGGCTTCAACATGACCTTTTAATATGTACTCTCTGTCTTTAATTCCTATCAACTCAATCTCGGCACCTGCTAGATTAACATTCGATGGCAAAATATCAAGATTATCTATATCGGTACTTATTAAGCAATCTTGCAAGGAGCAGTCACCTGTCATCATCTGATAAATTGTATTCTCTAATTTATTTTTGTTAATCCCAAGGCCGCTGGTTGTGTTTCCCTGAGGATCAATGTCTATCGCTAAGACTTTTCTGTTTCTTTCAGCCAAACAAGCCGATAAATTAATCGCAGTGGTGGTTTTTCCTACCCCGCCTTTTTGATTGGCTATTGCAATTACTCTTGCCATTAAAAATTGTCCTCCTAATATTATTTTATACTGATTTCTATGGATTAGCAGATTAAAGCTCAAGGACTTCGTCCTTTCGCTCACGTTGCACTTTTCTATGTAAATTATCTTAATCTATTGTGACACTAAAAGAGTGTCACTTAAATTATAATAATTTCCATAGATTAATCTGCTTATCGTGAACATTATAACATTGTTGATGTTATATATCTACTCACAAATGCTATTTATCTGTTAACTGTGAATAATTTCCTATGTATTTACGTCCATTCTTTTCACATTAAAAAATGAAATGTTTCACGTGAAACATTTCATTTTCTTTTCTTTTAAAATATATCAACCAAATTGTGTTTAATAGCATATACAGCTGCCTGCGTCCGATCTGATACATTAATCTTTTTAAATATATTAGAAACATGGTTTTTCACTGTTTTTTCACTAATATTTAATGTATAAGCAATTTCCTTATTAAATAGTCCCTCGGCAAGAAGCTTTAATACTTCAATTTCTCTTCTGGTCAGTGTCTCTTCAAATTTTTTGCTTCCGGAATTTTTATCCTCTAAACGTTTTTTTAACATAGGAGTCAATTCTGGCTGTATAAATGAATCACCTTTATTAATTGTAAATATGGCTTTCTTTAAAACTGATGAATCAGAATCCTTTAAAACATAACCATCAACGCCAATTTCAACAGCCCTAACTAGATACTCGACCTCGTTATGAATCGTTAAAATTAATACCTTTACTTTTGTCTTCTTTTCTCTTAAATACTGAAGCACCTGTAGGCCATTCATGTTGGGCATATTAATATCTAAAAGCAGAACATCTGTTCCCTTTTCGTCAAGCATCTCTATGCACTCTTTTCCGCTACCGGCTTCTGCATTCACCTTAATATCTCCATCCAATTCAAGAATCTGCCTAATTCCTTCCCTTACCATTGAATGGTCATCTGCTATCATGACACTTATTGGTTTGATCATCACTCTTCCCCTTCACTCTTAGTTATAGGTACGGTAATAATAACACTTGTTCCCTTGTTTATTGTAGATTGTATCTTCATTGTACCGGATAGCAAATTAACCCGTTCCTTCATAATAGATAATCCATAGCCTGAGTAGTCCGGTGCTATACAATTCTTTTTTTCTGTATCAAAGCCCTTGCCGTCATCAGAAACCTTCACTGTTATGCTGCTTTCATCATAAGATATTTCTATATTAATGGATCTTGCCTCTGCATGCTTAATGGCATTGCTACAGGCTTCTTGTATCATTCTATAAACAGAAAGCTTAATTACTGGTAATATCTGTCTTTCCTTGTTGTGGTTTATACTAAACCTTATATCATGATTAATCATTAATTGATTGATATATCTTTCTACCGTAGTTACAAGACCTAAATCATCCAGTGACATGGGCTTTAAGTTATAGATAATCTCTCTGATTTCATTAATAACCGACCTGAGAGTATTTGACATGGTATTAAGCTCAAGTTTAGTACGAACAGGATCCATATCTACCAATCTTAAGGATAATTCACATTTATGAATAAGGCTAGTTAGGTTTTGAACAGTAGAATCATGAAGGTCTCTGGCAATTCTTTGCCGATCCCGTTCCTGTATTTCCAATATATTAATGCCAATATTATAATTCTTTGGCCCATAATCTATAATCTTTTGCTTTATATCTATTAATTGAGATATTGTGCTGTTAAGTTTCTTTTCATCTTCCTCAATATCATTAAGGCTTAGTCTTAGATTCTGTAGCTCTTCATCATAATCTTTTGTACTATAATCCTTACTATTAGGAGAGAAATAATTTGAGCTTTTTTCCTTTTTTTGTTCTAATGTTTGAATTATAACTTCCATCTCTAATATATCATTTTTACAGCTGCTTTTTTTCTCTTTTAATAAAGCTGATTTATATTCATACTCTGCTATTAGGCTTATAATAAATACCCTCATGTCTTCAGAGCTCTTTGCATTTTCTTTACCCTCAAACATCACAGGTCTTCCCTTCATATGAAAACATAAACAAAATACATATCATAATTATGTATATAATAATTATCCTAACATGAAGTGGAAATAATATCAAACCTTCACGCATAATTTCTTCTTATATATTCATAATATAACAATTTTTTCTTTTTTAAAAGACCTATTTTGATAATTTCATCTATAAGGGCTCTTTTGATGGTTTTCCTGCTAGTCTAGGATATTTAATAGGGGTGTATTTGCTCTTTTCTATCAAGATTAATGTTCTTCTTATATCTGTATTGGGAAGTTCGAATTCGTCGGCTTTTAGTATTTTCCCTCCCAGTATATTAATAGCCTTCCCTGCTTCATTTACTTCCTCTGTTATATTTCCAGATTTATAAGGTATAAACTTTCCCCCTACTTTTATAAATGGTATACAGTATTCTGACAAGGTAGAAAGCCTTGCCACCGCCCTTGATGTACAGATATCAAAGGCTTCACGATAATTCTTATCTCTACCGAAGTCCTCGGCTCGTCCATGGATTGTTGTAATATTATCTAAACTAAGTTTCTCAATGACCTCATCCAAAAATCTTACCCGTTTATTAAGAGAATCCATAAGAACTACCTGCGTATCAGGGAAGGCAATCTTAATAGGTATTCCAGGAAGACCTGCTCCTGTACCTAGATCAAGAATTTTTTCGCTTGACGGACGATATAATCTGGCTATAGAGAGACTGTCAATAAAATGCTTGCTAATCACCTCGGAAAGCTCTGTAATTGCAGTCAAATTCATGACCTTGTTCTTCTCAATTAACAATTCATAATAATCCATGAATTGCGATATCTGCGCATCACTAAGTTCTATATTAAGCTCAAGTAAGCCTTCTTTATAATCCATTATTCCCTGATTCATATGATTATTCATGCTGTTTCCCTTTCAAATTTATCTGCTTACTGCTTTCTTTCTGCTGCTTCTTTTGCATTATGCTGCATCAGATATACCATAAGAACTGATATGTCAGCAGGGGTTACCCCAGAAATCCTTGATGCCTGACCTATAGATACCGGTTTATATTTAAGTAGCTTCTGCTTTGCTTCAATCCTTAGACCTGATATAGTACTATAATCCAGCGTTTCGGGTATCTTCTTATTCTCCATCTTTTTATGATGTTCTACTTGTCTTCGCTGCCTTACTATATAGCCCTCATACTTAATATTTATATTAACCTGTTCTATTACATCTTCAGGTAGATTTTTTCTGTGCTGATCAATACTCTCAAGCATTTCATAATTTAACTCTGGTCTTCTTATTAATTCAGCCATAGTAGTCGCTGTTGTCAATGGGGTACTGTTTAGTCTTTCTAATAGTCCTTGAACGTCTTTATTGGCACCTATTGTGGTGTTTTCCAACCTTTTTATTTCTTCTTCAATGGTTTTTTCTTTATTAAGTATAGTCTGGTAGCGATATTCGTCAACTAAGCCTGCCTGATAGCCTATTTTAGTCAATCTTAAATCAGCATTGTCTTGTCTGAGAAGCAGCCTATACTCTGCTCTGGAAGTCATCATCCTATATGGTTCATTTGTTTCCTTTGTTATAAGATCATCTATTAGTACTCCAATATATGCCTGAGAACGATCGATAATAATCGGTTCTTTATTATTAATTTTCATGGCGGCGTTAATTCCAGCTATAAGACCTTGAGCTGCCGCCTCCTCGTATCCAGAGCTTCCGTTAAATTGGCCCGCACAAAACAATCCATCTATACTTCTAAATTCCAAGGTGGGTTTTAGTTGTGACGGATTAATACAATCATATTCAATTGCATATGCGTTACGAACAATATTTGCCTTTTCAAGTCCGGGCACGGAACGATACATCTGTACCTGAACATCCTCAGGTAGAGAGCTGGACATGCCTGAGATATACATTTCATTTGTATAAGACCCTTCAGGCTCTATAAACACCTGATGTCTTTCCTTATCCTGGAACTTTACTACCTTGTCCTCAATAGAAGGACAGTACCTGGCACCTGTTCCCTTAATATTACCACTATAAAGAGGGGATCTCTCTAGGTTTGCTCGGATTATATCATGTGTTTCTGGTGTTGTATAAGTAAGCCAGCAGGAAGTCTGATCCTTTATGATATCCTCTGGTTTATTACTAAAGGAGAAGGGCACGATCTTTTCATCCCCTTTTTGTTCTTCCATCCTACTAAAATCAATGGATCTTTTGTCTATTCTTGCTGGAGTCCCGGTCTTAAACCTAAACATTTCTATACCAAGGCTTTTTAAAGATTCAGTAAGATATAGTGCGGATGAAAGTCCATTTGGACCTGTCATGTGTACTGTTTCTCCATAGATACATCTTGCATTTAGATATGTCCCTGTGCATATTATAACGGCCTTACATGGATATATTGATCCAGAATAAGTTTTAACTCCAGTTATTTTATTATCCTTAGTCAATATCTGGGCGATTTCAGCCTGTCTTAATGTTAAATTCGGAGTGTTTTCAAGAATCTTTCTCATGCTACTTGAATACTCTTGCTTATCAGCCTGTGCTCTAAGTGAGTGTACTGCAGGGCCCTTTGATAGATTAAGCATTCTTGATTGAATGTATGTTTTATCAATGTTTTTTCCCATTTCACCACCTAAAGCATCAATTTCTCTTACAAGATGTCCTTTAGATGTTCCCCCTATATTGGGATTGCATGGCATTAATGCTATGCTATCCATTGATACTGTAAAAATAATTGTCTTTAATGATAGCCTTGCAGTTGCGAGGGCAGCTTCACATCCTGCATGCCCTGCTCCAATAACAGCTACGTCATATTCTTCATATACGTATGACATAATATTCCTTACCTTTCTATATAAACAAATCTTGTATATGCTAAAATCTACTTACCCATACAAAACTCTGCAAATATCATGTTAATTAAATCTTCTCCTACATTCTCACCAAGAATCTTTCCAAGCTCTTCGTAAGCAGTCATAAGGTCAATAGAATAAAAATCCTCGGGCATATTGTTATTTATGCTTTCCTTTACCATATTAAGTGCTTCTAATGTATTTGTAAATGCTTCAATATGTCTGTCGTTAGTTATATAAATATCTTCATTAAAGGTTATATCCCCTTTAAAGAACATCTCCTTTATTATCTGCTCCAATTCCTCTATCCCTTCGTGCTCAATAAAAGAGGTGCTAATAATAGGGTGACTTGATTTTTCCTTTAAATCATTTATCGAAATCTTTGGTAATAAATCTCTTTTATTTAGTAATAAAATAGCTTTCTTATTCGTTATCAAGGATAAAATGATCTCATCATTTTCATCAAGTGGAGTAGATGAGTCCATTACATATATTATCAGATCTGCTTCCTTAGCTATTCGCATAGCCTTGTCCACACCTATTTTTTCGACCTCATCCTCGGTGCTTCTGATACCTGCCGTATCAATTATATTTAAGGTTATGTCATTTAATCTTATGGTTTCCTCTAAAGTATCCCTTGTAGTACCTGCAATATCAGTTACAATTGCTCTATCTTCACGTACCAGTATATTAAGAAGGCTTGACTTTCCGACATTTGGTTTCCCTAATATTACCGTCTTAATGCCTTCCTTAATTAGCTTTCCACTTTTTGATCCATTAACTAGCTTCATTATGCTTTGGCTGTATTTATCGAGATGATCGTAAAGATTTTTAGAAAAGCCCTCTATGCTAATATGCTCAGGATCATCCAGTGCTGCTTCTATAAAGGCTATATCTCTCAAAATATTGTTTCTAATAGTCTTTATAATCTCGTGCTCTCGGCCCTTTAGCTGCTTAATTGAATTCTTAAGTGCTATATCATTCTTAGCGTTTATTATATCACATACTGCCTCTGCCTGAGATAGGTCTATTCTTCCATTTAAAAATGCCCTCTTAGTAAATTCTCCTGGTTCTGCAAGCCTAATGCCTTGCCTTAATACAATCTCAAGTATTTTTCTTGTTACTATTATTCCTCCATGACAATTTATCTCTATTACATCTTCTCTAGTATAGGTAGAAGGAGCCCTCATGATTGTTACCATAACTTCATCAATAATAATCTCACCGTCCAAGATGAATCCATAATGAATAGTATGACTTCTCGCCTTAGATAGCTTTTTCTTTTTGTTGTTTGACTGATATATTCTATCAATGGTAGAAAATGCATCTTCACCGCTTATTCTAATAATGCTAATACCGCCACTACTTAAGCCAGTAGCAATTGCTGCAATTGTATCTGTCTTCATGAGTATTCTCCTTTCTTAAGTTAAATGGACTGCTTCAAAATCGAAACAGTCCTTTTTTCATCTCAATATGAAGGTTTATAAATTTTCAGTCGAAGCTTCTTCCTTCTTTGCTTTGCTTTCCTTATATTTCTCATAATCCTTTTTATAATCCCTACTATAATTCTTGGAATAATCCTTACCATATTTGTTAGTATTAGTCTTAGAGTCCTTATTAGTCTTAGAGTCCTTATTAGTCTTAGAGTCCTTATTAGTCTTAAAATCCTTATTGGTCTTAAAGTCCTTATTGGTCTTAAAGTCCTTATTGGTCTTCTTATAGCTTATAACAACCTTTCTATATGGTTCTTCACCCTCAGAAAAGGTTTCTACTAATTTGTCATTTTGTAAAGCAGAGTGGATTATCCTTCTTTCATAAGGATTCATAGGCTCTAGAGTAACGGACCTTCTATTTCTTTTTACCTTATAAGCAATATTTTTTGCAAGATTCTCAAGTGTTTTCTTACGTCTTGCTCTGTAGTTTTCCGTATCTAGCTTAACCTTTACATAATTTTCAGAATCTCTGTTTATGACTAGACTTACTAGATATTGTAGTGAATCTAAGGTTTGTCCTCTTTTTCCTATTAATACTCCCATCTCTTCACCAACAAGATTGACTTCCAACATTTCATTTTCTTCATTGTAGACTATCTCTATCTCTGTCTTTATATTCATAGCTTTAAATATTTTTTCAAGAAAATTTCTTGCTGTATTTTCTAAGCTTTGCTTTAATCTAGCTCTAATTCTGGCCGGCTTACCGAACATACCTAAAAATCCAGAGGTTTCCTTTTCAATAATTTCATATTCCAGATTATCTGCGGTAGTGCCTATATCTAACATGGCATTAGTTAATGCTTCATCGACTGTTTTTGCTGAAAATTCTTTCCAATCCATTATTTATCCCCCTTTTCATTATTCCTATTCTTCAGAAGGTTCGCTATTTCAGATATACTTGTAGGATTGTAAGCACCATTATCATTGCTTGCATCATTATCTATATCATCATTATCTGATTCCTTAGCTTTATCTGAAACACTTTCAATTGATTTTGTCTGCTTCTTTGCTAATTCTTGAATAGAAGTTCCGCTTGTTGATGCCTTCTTCATCAATTTATTTTTTGCCTTTTCTTGGCTTTTTTCAACTAATTCATCTATATCCATACGATCCAAACGCTTATTAACAAAGAACTGTTGAATAATTGAGAATAAACTATTAGCTATCCAGTATAATCCAACACCTATTGGAAGCATGAGACAGAAAAATCCTGACATAATAGGCATAACCACATTCATTGATGCCATTGGATTTGGTGCATCATTCTTCTTATCCGGCTTTACACTTATCTGCTTACTCTGAACAAACTGTAGTCCCATCGATAGTAAGGGAATCAAAACAGATATAGATCTCCAGCTTGGTGTATTTGTTATGCTTAATCCAAAAAAATTGTTAACTTTCATAATACTTTCAATAGCAGTATTAGCAGCTACTCCTAAACCCTCACCCATTAATAAGTTCCACTGTGAGGTGTCAAATAAAGCCAAGGCACTTATAACTTCATCTCCCGTAGCTAGTTTAAGCTTATCGAAATTCTTAGCTATTTCAGATAATATGCCTACCCCTTCTCCATGAGACATTATGGCATTAGCAACAACTGCATATGGTTCTCTTACAAGATTAACCATATCAGGAATATTATTAATAACCCTGTACAATGCGAACATTATAGGTAATGTTATTAATAAAGGCAGACATCCTGAGGTTGGATTTGCACCATATTTTTGGTAAACAGCCTGTGTTTCCGTCTGTTGCTTTTTCATTGATGTTTCGTCTTTTTTACCTTTATATTTTTCCTGAATTTTTTGTATTTCTGGCGTAATTCTTGATTGTAGTCTGGAAAATTTCTGTTGTTTGATTGTTAAGGGAAACATTAAAGTTTTTACAATAAAGGTGAAAACAAAAATAGATAAGGCTATGTTTTGTACTCCAAACAAATGAAAGAACTCATAAATCCCATTCATTATCAATCCCAAAACCTTGACAATCGGGTCCAATATATTTCCTAATAAAAATATAGCTTCCAATTTAAATCCTCCTTAGAGCCCTATTAAGTTAAGACTCCCTACTTTTTTTTACGGTACCGGATCATAACCACCCTCGTGAAAAGGATGGCATCTTAAAATTCGTCTAGCTGATAAATACATACCTTTCATTGCCCCATATTTATGAAGTGCTTCCTTTGCATATGAGGAGCATGACGGATAGTAAATACAACTAGATCTTCTTTTAATCGGTGATATAAATTTCTGATAAAGACTTATTATAAATATAAGAGTTTTACTAAACACTTTTTATACCTTCTTTAAATCCTAACGGTTAGGAATAATTTACTTTGTCAAAGCACCGTGCAGCTTCATTAGGTGTAATAAAGACCCTTCCATTTCACAATAATTCTTTCCTTTGGCACCTATTCTTGCGACAACTACTATGTCCAATCCTTCTAAAATGCTATGCTCATTTAAGCGATAGCTTTCTCTAATTAATCGGGTTATTCTGTGCCTAACTACACTATTTCCCACTTTCTTGCTAACTGATATCCCTAGTCTATTTTCCTCTGTACTATTCCTTTTCATATACATTACCAAATTTTTATTTGCATATGATTTACCGGTACTATAGATTTCTCTAAACAATTCATTCTTTTTTACTGATTCTGTTTTATTCATTTTTCATATAACCATCATTCTACCAACTTATTATACTTTGGTTACTAATTTTCTTCCTTATAGAAGAAAAGGCCACAAAATTGCGACCTAGATAAACATACATTATGCTGAAAGTTTCTTTCTTCCTTTTGCTCTTCTGGCAGCTAATACCTTTCTGCCACCTGCTGTACTCATTCTGGCTCTAAATCCATGTACCCTTGAGTAAGATCTCTTCTTAGGTTGGAATGTCATTTTCATTGCTACGCACCTCCTTTTACTGTACCGGCGCTCCGTATTTGTCGAGCTATATCCTATTTCTTCATTTTTGGAATATCACGTCTATTATATTCGCATTCATCCCTCTAGTCAAGTGGTTATTTTACCCCAAGCCTCTGTGGATACTACATTTTGGTATTAGTTTCTTCTTTATATATATGTGTATTTAAAAAATTGTAGATAACTTTGCTAATTTTGTGGATAAGCTGTCAATAAATATTTTAGTGCTATAATAACCATTGAAAAATTCATGAAATTGTTATAATATATAAATATGCGAGTAATTATGGAGGCTGTTAATGAAAAATAAAATTGAAACAAAATGGGAAGAGATATTAAATTACTTAATAACTGAATATGGTATTACTAATGTATCATATAAAACATGGCTAAAACCATTGAAAGTCTACGATGTAAAGGATAATACTATAACTATATTAATAAATGATGAAATAATAGGGCCTCCTAGCTTAAATGTGATTCGTAATAAATACGAACTTTTACTTAGGGTTTCCATTGAAGAAATTATGAATGAGCCTTATGAAATTGATTTCGTTCTTGCTAGCCAGATGGATGTTAAAGATAAGAAGAGGGAGCACTCCACAAGGAGAGGTAGTAACTTACCTTCTTTTATTAATTCAAGATATACCTTTGATACTTTTGTTGTTGGAGGAAATAATGAGTTTGCTAGAGCAGCTTCCCTTGCTGTTGCTGAAAACCCTGGAGAAATTTATAACCCTCTTTTCATATATGGAGGTGTTGGTCTAGGTAAAACTCACTTAATGCATTCTATTGCACATTTTGTATTAAGTCAGAATCCAGAGACTAAGGTTTTATATGTTACAAGCGAGAAATTTACTAACGAACTAATAGAGGCTATTCAGAAGAAAACCACAATACAATTTAGAGAAAAGTATCGTAGTATTGATATTTTATTAATTGACGATATTCAATTTATTATAGGAAAAGAAAGTACTCAGGAAGAGTTCTTCCATACCTTTAATACATTACACGAATCAAAAAAACAGATAATTATATCAAGTGACCGTCCACCTAAGGAAATGCTTACATTAGAGGACAGGCTTCGTTCCCGTTTTGAGCACGGGCTTATGGCAGATATTCAGTCTCCCGATTATGAGACAAGAATGGCCATACTAAAAAAGAAGGAAGAGCTGGATGGCTTAAGAATTGAAGACGAGGATGTCTTAAAATACATAGCCACAAATATAAAGTCAAATATAAGAGAGCTAGAAGGTGCACTTACTAAGATAGTTGCTTTCTCTCGCCTTAAAAAGAGAGTTCTTAATCTTGATCTAGCAGAAGAAGCTCTTAAGGATATTATCTATCCTAATGAAAAAAAGATTATAACGACTGAATTAATAGTAGATATTGTTGCTGAGCATTATAATATAACTCCTGCTGAAATTTATTCAAAGGACAAAAGCAGAAATATTTCTTTTCCTCGTCAGGTTGTAATGTACCTTAGCAGAAAACTAACAGAGAATTCTGTTACTGATATAGGAAAGTCTTTAGGAAACAGAGATCATTCAACTGTCCTACATGGCTACGATAAAATATCTAATGATATGGCAAAGGACTTATCTATTAATAATACAATCGATGTTCTTATCAAAAAAATAAACCCCGAATAGGGCGGTGATAAGATGTTGATAATTGGTTGATAGGCTGTTGGTTTTATGCAAATCGGATTTTTTTACTTTTATTGTATGTTAGTAAAAAGAGTCTTTTCCTCTTTTATTTAATTGTTATTTACAATCTATCATTCTGCTAAACACTTGATTTATAAGGTTAAAAATCAGTTTTCAACATTTACACGACCCTTATTACTATTACTACTAAGAATCTTTTATATATATATCTATAAGCACGGGAAGGGAGTTTATTCACATATGAAAATAATATGTCAAAAATCAGAATTATTAAATAGTGTTAACATCGTTCTGAAAGCAGTTCCTGCAAAAACAACGATGCCTATTTTGGAATGCTTAATCATAGAGGCATCAAGTATGGGAATTAAGCTTATATCAAATGATATGGAGATAGGCATTGAAACCATTGTAAAAGGAAGTATGATAGAAGAAGGCATGGTAGCCCTAAATGCAAAGGTATTTTCAGAAATAATAAGAAGACTTCCAGAAAATGAAGTAACAATTACTACGGATGATAACTATTTAACTGAAATAGTCTGTGAAAAAGCTAAATTTTCTATAGTAGGAAGATCAGGAGAAGAATTTCCTGCTTTACCAGAAATAGAGAAAGAAAACCCTCTTGTACTTTCACAATTTACTCTTAAGGAAATTATAAGGCAGACAGTTTTTTCGATTTCTGATAATGAAAGCAACAAGATTATGACTGGTGAGCTATTTGATATTAAGAATAATGAGTTAAGGGTTATATCCCTAGACGGACATAGAATTTCTATAAGGAAAATTTTCTTAAAAGAAGAGTATGAGGAAAGAAAGGTTATTATACCAGGAAAGACATTGAATGAGATAAGCAAGATTTTATCAGGAGAGGCTTCCTCTTTAGCAAATATATATTTTACAGAAAAGCATGCTCTTTTTGAGTTTGATGAGACAGTAGTGGTTACCAGACTTATTGAGGGAGAATACTATAGAATAGATCAAATGCTTTCATCAGATTATGAAACAATGGTTACGATAAATAAAAAAGAAATGCTTAACTGTATAGAGAGAGCATCTCTTTTAATAAGAGAAACAGATAAAAAACCAATCATTATTCGAATTGGAGACAATAATTTTGAAATAAGTATAAATACAGCTATAGGATCCATGAAGGAAGAAATAGATATTGAGTTAGTGGGAAAAGATATTACTATAGGCTTTAATCCAAAGTTTTTGATGGATGCACTTAGGGTAATAGATGATGAATCTGTAGATATATATTTAATTAATCCTAAGGCTCCTTGCTTTATTAGGGACAAGGACCAGTCATATATATATTTAATATTACCTGTAAACATCCACGCTCAAGCAGATTAGTGCAAGAAAAGCGTGGATTTTCGAGATACTAATCTGCGTAATGATTAGTCCGAGGAGGTCATATGGTTCAAATAAAGCTTAGAGAAGAATATATAAAATTAGGACAGGCCATAAAGGCTGCCGGTCTTGTTGATTCAGGAGCAGATGCAAAAAGTGAGATTTTGGAAGGAAAAGTAAAAGTGAATGGACAGACTGAAATCCAAAGAGGAAAGAAACTTCATAATGGAGATAAAGTAGAATATAATGGAGAACAGATAGAAATTACTGAATAGTCTGTGCTTGCACTTATTTGAATGGGAAGAAACGATGGTGTTAGAATGATTGTTAGGTCATTGGAACTGAAGGAATATAGAAATTATGAACACTTAAATTTACAGTTTGATGATGGAATAAATATATTATATGGTGAAAATGCACAGGGAAAAACAAATATATTAGAAGCTATATATCTTGGCGGAACAACTAAATCCCATAGAGGTAGCAAGGATAGAGAAATTATTCGCTTTAATCAAGATGAAACCCATGTGAGAATAAATATTGAAAAAAACAAGGTATCCCATAGGATTGATATGCACTTAAAGAAGAATAAAGCCAAAGGGGTAGCGATTGACACCATCCCGATAAAACGACAAGGTGAATTATTTGGAATGCTTAACCTTGTGTTTTTTTCGCCGGAAGACCTAAATATTATTAAGAATGGTCCGGGAGAAAGAAGAAGATTTTTGGACCTTGAGCTTTGTCAGCTGGATAAAATCTATATGCATCATTTGACTAATTATAATAAAACATTAGCACAAAGAAATTTTCTTTTAAAGCAAATAAGTGTTAATAGGAAATTATTGGACACACTATATATATGGGATGCAAAGCTTGTTGAGCATGGAAGTGTAATTATTGATACAAGGGAAGCATTTATAAAAAAGATATATTCATTAATATATCCGATACATAAAAAACTAACAGGAGGTAAAGAAGAATTATCACTTCTTTATGAGCCATGTGTAAAGCAGGAAGATTTCGCAGAAAAGTTAAAAAAATCACAAGAAAGAGATCTATTTTTAAAAATGACTAATATTGGACCCCATAGGGATGATATGTTGTTTTTATTTGATAATACAGATATAAAAAAGTTTGGATCACAAGGACAGCAAAGAACTGCAGCATTATCATTAAAACTTGCAGAGCTAGAGCTGGTGAAGGAAGTAATAAAAGAAAATCCGGTTCTTCTCTTAGATGATGTCCTTTCAGAGCTCGACAGAAACAGACAAAATTATTTATTAAACAGTATAGGTGATATTCAGACAATCATAACCTGTACAGGTCTTGAAGAATTTATTAACCATAGATTTAAATATAATAAAATATTTCATGTAGCCAACAATACAATTACCTGTGAAAATTAATAGCAGACCTTTGCTTAAGATGAATGGAGAGAATAAATATGAGCAATGAATATGATTACGGTGCGGATCAAATTCAAATATTAGAAGGATTAGAGGCAGTTAGAAAGCGACCCGGAATGTATATTGGTTCCACAGCCGCCAAGGGATTGCATCATCTGGTATATGAGATAGTTGATAATGCTGTAGATGAAGCCTTAGCAGGTTTTTGCGATACTATCGAAGTTAATATTAATAAAGATAATTCGATTACTGTAATTGATAATGGACGAGGTATACCAGTAGGTATTAACCACAAAGCAGGAATTCCTGCTGTAGAGGTTGTGTTTACTATGCTCCACGCTGGCGGAAAATTCGGCGGAGGGGGATATAAGGTATCAGGTGGTTTACATGGAGTAGGCGCCAGTGTCGTTAATGCTCTTTCAGAGTGGCTTGAGGTTGAAATTTGTGTTGATGGAAGAAAATATGTTCAGCGCTATGAAAGGGGTAAGCCTGTCATTAAGCTGAAAGACATGGGAGAAACAGACATGAGAGGAACCAAGGTTTCTTTTCTTCCAGACGATGAAATATTTGAAGAAACAGTATACGAATATGAAATACTAAAGCAACGACTTAGGGAAATGGCCTTTCTAACAAAGGGAATAAAGATTATTCTTCGTGATCTGAGGGAAGAAGAAATCCGCGAGAAGGTATTTCATTATGAAGGCGGAATTATTGAATATGTTGAGTATTTAAATCGTCATAAGGATCCTCTTTATCCAGATATTATATACTGTGAAGGGAAAAAAGAGGAAGTCTATGTGGAAGTAGCATTGCAGCATAACGGAACCTATGTAGAGGGCTGCTATAGTTTTGTTAATAACATAACAACGCCTGAGGGCGGAACCCATATGATAGGTTTTAGAAATGCACTTACAAAGACATTTAATGATTATGCCAGAACACAGAAGATTTTAAAAGATAATGAATCCAATTTATCCGGAGAGGATATTAGAGAAGGACTTACTGCAATAATAAGCATTAAGCTCCCAGACCCTC
The DNA here is from genome assembly GCA_964508985.1 of uncultured Herbinix sp. GTDB lineage: Bacteria > Bacillota > Clostridia > Lachnospirales > Lachnospiraceae > Mobilitalea. Next base: position 16,036 of record CAZDWP010000014.1, read on the forward strand.
AGTTTGAAGGTCAGACAAAGCAAAAGCTTGGTAACAGTGAAGCAAGAGGAGCAGTTGACAGTATATTAAGTGAGCAGCTAACCTATTATCTTGAGCAAAACCCAACAGTTGCCAAGACAATATGTGAGAAATCAGTACTTGCTCAAAGAGCTAGAGACGCAGCAAGAAAGGCCCGTGAGCTAACAAGAAGAAAAACTGCACTTGAGGGATCAGGACTTCCTGGAAAGCTAGCAGATTGTTCTGAAAAGGATCCGACTAAATGTGAGATTTATATTGTTGAGGGAGACTCCGCAG
>CAZDWP010000015.1:0-16301 GCA_964508985.1 uncultured Herbinix sp.
ATCTTAAGATCAACTGTAGTATCAGGCTTAAATACTCCATTATAAACCCTGTTTTCATATATTCTACTGTCGTAGAAATACTTTGGTTTTCCAAATTTAACATCAATATTCTCAGCAGATGTTAAGTATCCCTGATTTGCTGCTGTCGCTGCGATAGAACGGGCATCCATAAGAGCAACTGAGGATATTTGTCCGTTTGTTATCTTCGATCCCTCTCTGTTAGGGAAATTTCTTGTTGTATGTCTTATGCTTAAGCTGTTATTGGCAGGGGTATCTCCTGCTCCAAAGCAAGGACCACAAAATGCCGTGCGAATACTTGCTCCGGCTGCCGTAAGCTTAGCTACTACACCGTTCTTAACAAGCTCCATAAAAATCGGCTGACTTGCCGGATATATACTTAATGAGAATTCATTTGCACCGATAGAGTTTCCATTTATTATATCAGTAGCATCACATATGTTTTCAAAGCTTCCTCCAGCACAGCCTGCAATTGTACCCTGTTCAACATATAGCTTATTGTTTCTTATCTTATCCTTTAAGGTATAATTTATCTTATTATCAAGACTTATTAATGCGTTTTTCTCAACTTCATCAAGTATGTCATAAAGATTTGCATTAAGCTCGTCTATGGTATAAGCGTTACTCGGATGAAATGGCATAGCAATCATAGGTTTGATCTGGGATAAGTCAACATATACCATTCCGTCATAGTAAGCAACCGGCTCAGGTTTGATATACCTAAACACTTCAGGTCTGTTATGTATATTATAGTATTCACTTACAACATCATCAGTTACCCATATGGAAGATAAACAAGTGGTTTCGGTAGTCATAACATCTATACCAATTCTATAATCCATGCTTAAATTCTTTATACCGTCACCGACAAATTCCATAACTTTATTATTTACATAGCCATTTTTAAATACTGCTTTAATAATAGCCAATGCAATATCCTGAGGTCCAACACTCTTTCTTGGCGCTCCGGTTAAATATACCGCAACCACTTTAGGCATGGGGATATCATAAGTCTTTTCAAGAAGCTGTTTTACCAGCTCTGGGCCACCCTCTCCCATTGCCATAGTTCCTAATGCACCATAACGTGTATGACTGTCGGAGCCTAATATCATACTACCTGTTTCAGCCATCATTTCCCTTGCATATTGGTGGATTACTGCCTGATGTGCAGGTACATAAATACCACCATATTTCTTTGCGGCGGACAATCCAAACATATGATCATCTTCATTTATTGTACCTCCAACCGCACATAAGCTATTATGGCAGTTTGTTAATACATAGGGTACAGGAAATTTCTCGAGGCCGCTTGCTCTGGCAGTCTGTATAATACCAACATAAGTAATATCATGAGATATTAGCTTATCAAATTTGACTTTTAGATTTGTCATGCTACCTGAGGTATTATGATTCTTAAGAATTTTATAAGCCATTGTTCCACGTCTGGCTTTATCTTTATCAATATGGTCTGTGCCTATTTTTCGAGATACTGATAAAATGGATTGGGCTGAATCTTCTATAATCTCCCTATCATTTATCAGATATACACCATTGTCATATAATCTAATCATTTTTTCTCCTTGTAGTAAGTGGACATCTTTAATACTTACTCTTCTACATATCCTTCTGACAGGTTAATAATATGCTCTTCATTGCATCTTGTAAGTGGTGAAGGTAATACTCCATTTGTTGCTTTTATCTTTAAGAGTAGCTTACCATCCTCGTCGGTTTCCTTAAAGTCGATATTAATTCTTCCTTTAAATATCTCATTAAAATAACCGGCATCTACAAACATCTCATCTTGGCCATCTAATTTAAATCTCACTTCAAGATTAGCTTCATGATAACTCAAATTTATTTTTTCTAATGCTAATTCAGCAAAATCTCCACCTTCTAGATTTTCAAAAAGCATCTTGTCATCTGAGACAGAACCTTCCATATCAACATAATAAGCCTTAACATATTCAAGCTTAATATCAGAATCATTTCGAATAATAATTTTGCTTGATCTACTCTCTATCAGGATAAGTATGACTGCCAATAATAAAGCTATTCCTGCCAAGGAATACAATACTATCTTAGTGCTGCCCTTGATAGGGGCCTTTTGCTGTGGTTTATTAACTGATTTAATTTTTTTCATGTTATAGACCCTCCGTAAAATACTATATTTTAATCATTAATAATAATACTTTGATTATATAAAATAATCAAGGCTAAATTATTGCTATTCAGTTCTAAATATTTTAATGGAGTTTTCAAGGTCATTAGCAATCAGTTCTAGGTGCTTTGATGAATCGTTTAATTTTGTAACTAAATCAAGCTGTTGTATTGCTGTGGCATCTACTTCCTCAGATGCTGCTGAGGTCTGCTGAGCTACGGCAGATATGCTTTCAACTGCTGATAGTGTATCATTCTTCGATTGACTAATCTCTTCTATTCCACCAGAAATTTTATCTAAATTAGTAACCAGCTCGTCTACACTTATATTAATATTATTAAATAATTTAACCACATTTTGTAGTCTTTCCTCTGTGGTCTTATTAATTTCATCTGCCTGCTTAACTGTCTTTACAGTATTTTTGGTTTTCGTTGTTATAGTTGTGATTATCTCTTCTATTTCCTTTGCAGCTATAACAGTTCTACTAGAAAGATTTCGAATTTCATTGGCTACTACTGAAAATCCTCTTCCTGCATCTCCCGCTCTTGCAGCTTCTATAGAAGCATTTAGGGATAATAGATTTGTTTGTTCTGCAATATCATTTATAACTCTAATTATTTCATTAATAGCTTTTGATTCTATTTCAAGCTCCTCAATATTTGATATTGTCTTATTTGTTATCGTAATACTTGCAGTTGTTGCATTGTTTAGTTGATTAACTTCACTGATACCATCAATAACTACCTTCTTTGTTGTATCCGTAATAACCTCTATAGCACTGGAATTATCATGTACCAAATTAATTTGATGTGCAAGCACATCTGTAGTTTTAAGTGAATCCTCAGCAGCCAATGCTTGTTGTGTATTTCCCTGTTGAATTTCAGTTATGGCAGTTGATATGCTTTGAGAGGATATAAGCAACATATCTGAATTCTCAGTCAACTCCTTTACGGACTTAACAACAGATTTACTTACTTGTGATGCTTTTACTATTAAATTACTCATGCTAGCTAGCATAATGTTAATATTATCTGCCATTATTCCAAACTCGTCCTTACGTGAAGTTACAACCTTTACTGTTAAATCTCCTTTTGAAGCCTTTGTTAAAGCTTGAATCATTAGCTTTATTTGCTTACCTATGCCTGACGCCACTAATACGCCTATTATAATAGCTACAATAGATGCAATAATAACTAATACAAATGTCATGGTTTTAATCATCTGCGATTGGCTTGCAAGATAAGCCTTAGGTATTAATGAACAAATGATTGCACCTGTTGAGCCAATCTTAGAATAAATGAATAGATGGTTTTCTCCATTATAATCATAATAATCATACCCAGACATATTTTCTGAGTTTATTGCTTCTTTATAAAAGGAATAATCAACAAATAAATTGTTTTCAGTATTTTCAGATAAAGAAATCTCTCTACCATCAGGAGAAATATAAGCATATATACTGCTCTCAGGAAGATCCAAGGTCTCTAGTGCATCACTTATAACATTCATAGATATATCTGTAATAACAAAGCCTATCGCCTTTCCATTCTCATTGATTAACTGTCTTGAAAGAGAAGTTGCGTATGTATCAGTAGAGATCTCCAAAAGTTCGTCTATATATTTATGTTTTCCAGTCCAATAATTTGTTTTTTCCTTTGAATTTATCAATGTAGCTTCATCGGTATTAATAAAGCCAGCATATGGATTAGAGTCAAATTCAAAGGATGTTGTTGTAGATATTGGTTTTTTGTCATTTGCCATGATAAAGATGTTCTCTATATATTTATCGGAATTTGTTATATTGGCCAAATTACTTGTTATCTTTTTCAGGGCATCGCCTTCTTCAAGAATATCATCAGAAAATTTTCCGTTATAATACTGTCTGGTAGTATTGTCTGTAGCTATCTGTAATGCCTTATCCTCAATATTCTGCATGATTAATCCGAAATAATCGCTGGTTTTATTAAATGATGTAATTGTTGCATCTGTAAAGTTATTAGTAATTGCCTTTGAAGAACTGGTATATGCCGTATAACCTAAAAGAATAATAAACAGTACAGGAACCAAAAAGAAGAAGGTAAGTTTTACTCGTATTTTCCCGAATAAAGAGCTTGATATTTTATTTAATAGAGAAAGAGCTTTACTACCTTTAAATTTATTACTTGTTTTCTTCATATATTAGACCCCTTTGCTTTAGTGTTTTTGTAAATAATATATACATATATAATCAATATACATGATTTTATAGATGATTTCAATAAAACAATTATATAATTAGTATCAACTATTACATAAAATCAACTGTATAATACTATTTTATATTATTATACAGTTGATTTTATATATATTTGACTATCTTTGTACTCTTCCTGAAGCATCTCCTCCAACAAGTGTGTCAACCTCTGCTCTCGTAACCATGTTAAAATCACCTGGTATTGTATGCTTTAGGGCAGAAGCGGCCACACCGAATTCCAATGCTTCTTTCATATGTTTTCCATCCAATAGACCACAGATTAATCCTGCAGCAAAGGAATCACCGCCACCTACTCGGTCTACAATTCTTATATCATATTTTTTCGATTGATAAAATTCATTGCCATCATATATACAGGCTGACCATCTATTATCGGATGCAGAATAGCTTTCCCTAAGAGAACTTACAACATATTTGAAGTTAAATTTCTTTACCATCTGTGTGGCTATATCCTTATACCCTGAAAGCTCTAATTCACCACTTTTAACGTCAGTCTTACCAGGTTTAAAGCCAAGCACCTTTTCGGCATCCTCTTCATTTCCTATACATACATCGACATATTGCATAAGATTTGTCATAATACGTTGTGCTTTCTCAGTAGTCCATAATTTCTTTCTGAAGTTAAGGTCTACCGATACAGTAATATTCATTCTTTTTGCCGCTTTTAGGGCTGCTTCAGTAAGGATTGCAGCCTTATCACTAATAGCAGGAGTTATACCTGTAAAATGAAACCAATCAGCACCTTCAAAAATGCTATTAAAATCAAAATCTACAATATCCGCCTCCGCAATAGAAGAACTCGCTCTGTCATATACTACGTTAGAAGCTCGCATGGAGGCACCAGTTTCAAGAAAATATATACCAAGTCTATCTCCACCTTTAGTTATATAATTACAATTAACATTAAATTTTCTAAGAGCAGCTATTGCACTGTCTCCGATAGGATTCTTAGGAACCTTTGTTACAAAATAAGCATCATGACCATAATTGGCCAACGACACTGCTACATTTGCTTCCCCACCACCATAGCATACATCAAAGCTATCCGATTGTATAAATCTCTGATGTCCGGGAGTTGATAAACGAAGCATTATTTCTCCCATTGTTATAACCTTTGCCATATTGTTTCTCCTTTACTTGTCCTAACTTCTATGTATATAAAGTATAGGACTAAACAATAAATATGTCAACGTGTTCAAAAAGATGTCAAGGACGTTTTAAGCTGCTAAAATTTGATTATACCTACCTACTAACATCCTTGACTTTATAATACCTCGAATATATAATTTAAGCGATTAACAACAATATTGCAGAAATATAGAGTGGAGGTTATTATGAAGCCTTTTATGGATTCTGATTTTTTATTATCAACTGAAACAGCGAAATTATTATACCATGATTATGCAGAAAATATGCCGATTGTGGATTATCATTGCCACATTAACCCTAAGGAGATTGCCGAGGATATACGCTTTGAGAATATTACACAGCTATGGCTTGGTGGCGATCATTATAAATGGCGACTGATGCGAGCAAACGGAATAAGTGAAAAATATATAACAGGAGATGCTCCAGATAGAGAAAAGTTTCAAAAATGGGCAGAAACCTTAGAGCTTGCCATTGGTAATCCTCTTTACCATTGGAGCCATTTGGAGCTTAAAAGATATTTTGGTTATGAGAAGACCTTAAATTCAGATACAGCTCATGAGGTATGGGACCTATGTAATGAAATGCTTAAAAAACCACAGTTTAGCGCCAGGGGTATTATTCGAAGGTCTAATGTTACAGTCCTTTGCACTACTGATGATCCGGCAGATTCCTTAGAATATCATATACAGCTTGCCAAGGATAATTCCTTTGAAACAAAGATTCTTCCTGCTCTTCGTCCAGATGAGGCGATAAATATAGAAAAGCCTGGATTTGTTCCATACCTTGATAGGCTTTCTAATGTAAGTAATATTAAAATAATTAGCTTCACGACTCTTTGCGACGCTTTAAAAGAGCGAATGGAATTCTTTGATAGTGTAGGATGCAAAACCTCCGACCATGGATTGGATTTTCTTATGTACTATCCTGCTTCTGCTGATGAAATTGAAGCTATATTTAAAAAACGTCTAGCTGGAGACGTCCTTTCTGAACATGAAGTTCTTAAGTTCAAGACTGCTTGCTTATTATTCTTAGGAAGGGAAAACCATAGACTAAATTGGGTCATGCAGCTTCATTATGGAGCAAAAAGAGATAACAATAAACGTATGTATGAAGCTTTAGGTCCTAATACAGGTTATGACTGTATAGATGACAGCAGAAATTCATCCGCAGACTTGGCAGATTTCCTTAATTCCTTAGATGTTACTAATCAGCTACCAAAAACCATCCTCTATTCCCTTAATCCCATAGATAATGCGGCTATAGATACGGTTATGGGATGCTTTCAGGATGATAGAGCAATTGGAAAGCTTCAGCATGGCTCGGCTTGGTGGTTTAATGACCATGAGCATGGTATGAGAGAACACCTTACCACCCTTTCAAGCACTTCTCTATTAAGTAATTTTGTAGGAATGCTTACAGATTCCAGAAGCTTTTTATCCTATACAAGACATGAATATTTTAGAAGAATCCTGTGTGATATATTCGGTACATTGGTAGAGACCGGAAGATTTCCTAGAGATTTAAAGATACTTAAGAAGTTGGTAGAGGATATATCTTATAATAATAGTATAAAGTATTTTGGATTTTGAAAGACAAGGGGACGGTTCGCCTTTTGTCTTAATTGGTACCTGGTACAGTTTTAAACATCGATACAAATCCAAATAACATACTTATTATGGATACACCAAACGGAATTAATATCTCAAATCTTGTAGCACTTTTATCCATAAGAAAATAAACGCATAAAAACATTGCTACTAAGGATAGCATTGCAAAGATTAATCCGTTTAGAAATCGTCTAAATTTATTATATCTATATTTGATCAAAAAATTTCTCATAAAATCCCACCTTTTTTTGTTTTCATCGAAGGTTTTTCATCTATCTCTACTATATAAACGAGTTAGAGAACAAAAAGGTTACATGTTTTATGAGAAATTTATGCAAAAGTTGATATTTTATTTTTTTTAGTAGCTATTGATAGATTAATTACAATTCTTACTTCAACAACTCTACTAACGACATGCCGTATACGCTGAGTTTTGTTATCTCATCGCCATCTGGCACCCAAAGAGATCTAATACCATCACTTACGACATCAAAGCCGGCATCCTTTAGCTTTTCTGTTAATTGCTTAACTGATTCACCACTCCAGCCGTAGCTGCCAAAAGCTGCGGCTTTTTTATTCTTAAATTTCATTCCCTTAATCATCTCTAAAAGTCCACCGATAGAATGTAATAGGCCATTATTAATAGTTGAGGAGCCCAGGAGAATTGCCTTTGATTTGAATATCTCGGTTATGAGATCGTTCTTATCTTCTTTTGAGGCATTGAATAGTTTTACAGTAACATTAGGATCTGTTTTATTTATTCCATTAGCTATGGCCTCTGCCATTTTTCTCGTTGATTCCCACATTGTATCATATATGATAGAAATCTGATTCTCTTGGTAATCATTGGCCCATTCAAGATATTTTTCAACAATTTGAGTAGGTTCATTTTTCCATATAACACCGTGGCTTGGGCATATCAAATTTAGTGGCAGATTAAAACTTAATACCTCATTAATCTTCTTGGTCACAAATCTGCTAAATGGAGTTAAAATATTAGCATAATACTTAATCGCTTCTGCAAAAAGCTCGCAATTATCAACATTATCATTATAAAGGACTTCTGTTGAATAATGCTGTCCAAAGGCATCATTACTAAAGAGGATGTTCTCACCTGACATATAGGTCATCATTGAATCTGGCCAATGAAGCATGGGAGCCTCAACAAATGTAAGTGTAGATTCACCTATGTTCAAGGTATCGCCTGTTTTTACAGTAACAAAATTCCAGTCCTGATGATAATGTCCTTTAATTATCTTTGCTCCGTTTGCAGTACAGTATATGGGGGTATTAGGTATTTCCCGCATAAGTTCTGCTAAAGCACCGCTATGGTCAATTTCATTATGATTGGCAATAATATAATCGATCTTATTTAAATCAATTTCCTTTTTTAGATTTGTCACATATTCCTGATCATAGGGAAGCCAAACAGTATCGATTAAAACTGTCTTTTCATCTCTAATAAGGTATGAATTATAGGATGATCCCTTAGAGGTAGAATACTCATGCCCATGAAAATGTGTTAATTCCCAATCTACTTTGCCTACCCATGTAACCTTATCAGTAATTTTTTTTGCCATTGTTACACCTCATCTTCTTATAGTTTTTTGTTGTTTATATATTTATTTATAAATCATAATATCCAAAATGCACTATATAATTTACTTATATCAAATTAATACCTATTAATCAAGTATGAGATAATTATATGTAAAATTCATTGATTCAAATCACATTTAAGCATATTCTTAGTATTGTTGACTCCAGAGCCTAATAATTCTTATAAAGCAAAATTTATAATCTATTTTTTTACTACCATCAATGGTGTAGATGGGAATATCAGCGTATAAATTATCATCAATATAATATTTAGCAGATCCTACTATGTTTCCTACCTCCTGTGGAGCGGATAAAGCTTCGGGAATATTATATTCAATTCTTACTTTCTCATTATCCCTAAGAAGCAGAGCTAAATCCCCTTCCATTCCTAAACCTATATGACTTGTTTGACCTTTGTCTACATATACAGGTTCAAAATCCTTGTTTTCAAATATTTGTTTTCTTTTGTAGTTTTCTATACCATATGTCATAAGACGTTTTGTATCTGTCCATTTTAGACTTTTGCTGGGAGGCCAGCCACAGCCTAATACTACGGAGATTAATGTTCTGTCTAATCTTTTTATTGCTCCTACGAAGCAATAGCCTGCTTTACCGGTAAACCCTGTCTTTATACCTATAGCACCATCCATCATGTATAGAAATTTATTCTTATTTGAAACCGAAAAGCTTCTACCATTCTTTAACTCTTTAAATTGATGTGTTGAGGTGTTAGTTATATCTATAAAATCCTTGTTTTGAATAGCATATGATGAAATAACAGCTAAATCCTTTGCAGTAGTATAATGCCCCTCGGCATCGAGTCCATTAGGAGTAACAAAATTAGTATTGTCACATTCTAATTCTCTTGCTTTATCATTCATCATAGTAGCAAAGCCCTCAACAGAGCCTCCTATATGCTCTGCTATGGCTACTGCCACATCATTATGGCTTTGTAGCATTAAGGAATACATCAAATCTTTCAGATAATATTGCTCTCCAGTCCTAATAGTCAGCTGTACATCAGGCATAGAGGCAGCATAGGAGGACACAGTCACTACATCCTCCATATTGCCCTGTTCGAGAGCAATAATACATGTCATTATCTTAGTTGTACTGGCCATGGGCATTTCTTGATAACCGTTTATCTCATATAGCACCCTCTTATTTTCTCCATCCATAAGCAAGGCGGATAAAGAATTGAGTTTTGGCTTTTTAGGCTCATTACTCTCTTGTGTTGTTGGCTTTTCGTATTCATTAGTTAAACCTATATGATTATTCTCCTTCTTTAAATTATCCTCAAAATTATCATTACTAACTATATTAGGATTAAACATCTCATCATAGTAGTTTTTTAAGCTGATAAAGTTAATAGTTATGAATAATAGAAGTAAACATAAACATATAAAAAACTTAGTATCTAATCTTTTTTTTACCAATTAAATCATCCTATCTATATCCCTTATATTAATTTATTTATGTCTTTACTGACTTATTCCTAAGTTGTATAATTATAGGGCAAGACTTATCTTACTAGAAAGGATTTTGATATGGCAAATGATAAAATTAACATGCATGATAATACCATTCCCGAAGATAATAAAGCTCTTGATGTAGCTATAAAGAAGAAAAAGATAAGAAAATACATTATTCGCGGACTAAGAATTCTATTTACAATCGGATTTTTCGTATTTCTTTTCCTATTCATTAATGAAATATTGATACAGCCTTATAAATTAAAAAAGACTAATGAAAAAGCCAAGGATTTATATCACATAGAAGCATCTGTGAAAGAGCCTGATATTATATTATCTGAGAATGAATCAGACGAAGATAAAGGCCTTGAATCCCTATCCAACTCCAATGACAATGCTACGCCTACTCCTACTCCCGATCCTAATAGGGATGAGATGGGGCGATTAAGAAAGTTTGGTAATCTACTTGAAGTTAATGAGGATGTTAAGGGCTGGATTCGAATAGACAACATTTTTGGTGAAAACGATACTAAAATCGACTATGTTGTTGTACAATCCGAAGCCAGTGATCCAGAATACTATCTTGAAAAAACCTGGGACACCCATGAATATTTAAAAGCAGGTAGCATATTTCTTGATTCCTCCTCATCTATAGAAAGAGGTTCTAAAAATCTAGTAATCCATGGACATAATATGACCTCCTCTGATGACATGTTCCATTATCTACTGGAATATAATAATTTAGATTTTCTGAAAGAGCATCCAATTATAAGCTTTGATACTATATATGAAGAAGCTATGTGGAAGGTTTTTTCTATATATATTACACCGGGTAATAATGATAGGGATGATTTCTTCCCATTTGTTAAATCCGATTTTACAAGTAATAGAGATTTTATGGAATACATATATAAGATAAGGGTACGTTCTCTATTTAATATAGATAATATTGATATTAATGAGGATGACCAAATTCTAACCCTATCCACCTGCTCCTATGAACTTCCGAATTATAGGACAATAATTGTTGCCAGAAAAGTTAGAGATGGCGAAGAACCCACTGTAAATACGGATGATTTTGAAAAGAAAGATACGAAGGATGTTCTCTATGCTCCCAGTTATTATTGGCGATATGGAGGTAAAGCACCCATTATACCAGCTTTTGATGTAGCGCTTGAGGATGGTCTTATACCTTGGTATAAACCTATTGGACGATAGAAATATTTAATATAAATAAATCTGCACAAATTCAACTCAATGTGCAGATTTTTCTTTAGTCTATCTCATTTAAATGTTCTTTTACGTAGTTCGGTAAGGCAAATGCTCCTAAATGTAGGCTTGTATTATAATATTTGGTTTTTATTCCAAGCTTGTTCCAGTCCTCTGCCTGTATATCTTTTATGGGGTCATAATGCTTTGAAGCAAATCCAAACAGCCAGAAACCTGAAGGATAGGTGGGTATATGAGCTTGATATACTCTGGAAACTGAAAAAGTATCTTTTATCTTTTTATGGGATCTTTGCATAACATCAAGATAAGAGCCATAAAATGTGCTCTCTTGTTGATTTACCAATATTCCTTTATCACTTAAGGCTTTATAGCAATTACCATAAAACTCTTTAGTAAACAAGCCTTCACCGGGTCCAAAGGGATCCGTGGAATCTACCAATATCAAATCATATTCTTTATCGATATTTCGTACATATCTTAAACCGTCCTCATAATAAATTGTTACTCTTGGATCATCTAAGCTACAGGCTGTTTGCTTTAAATGGGTTTTACATACCTCTACAACCATAGAATCTATCTCTACCATATCAATCTGCTCAATCCCCGGATACCTAACAAGTTCTCTGATTGTACCGCCATCTCCTGCTCCGATAACAAGAACCTTTTTTATATTAAGGTTTGTTGCCATGGGAACATGAACTATCATCTCATGATAAATGAACTCATCCTTCTCGGTAACCATAAGATATCCGTCTAAAGTAAGAATCTTGCCAAACTCTTCCGTCTCCAAGATAGCTATCTGCTGATAGTCGCTTTGTAGACTTACCAGCTGATTGTTGACTTTCGTTGAGAATCTCACATTCTCAGTATGATTTTCTGTATACCATAGCTCCAACGCTTCCACCTCCATCTAGTTATCAATAACAACATTTATATTCTTTAAAGTCATATCCTTAGGCCCTGTTAGTACACAGCCCTTATCCTTTGCATAAAGGATATAATCGATAATCTCCTGCGTGATTCTTTCGCCGGGTGCAAGTATGGGTATTCCCGGAGGATAAGACATCATAAATTCTCCAGATATATATGAAGCACTCTTAGTTAAGGGTATCTCTTTCTTATTGCTATAAAAAGCTTTTTGCGGCGTTAAAGCTACGTCTGGATTAATATACTCATAGGTAAGCATATCTGTCTTATCTTTACTGTAACGTCTTTTTATATCAGCTAATGATGAAATTAGTCTCTCTATTGTGGAGGCACGGTCACCCGCTGATATAACAGCAAGAAAATTTCCTATATCACCGAATTCTATTAATATATCATAGTCTTCCTGCAATAAATCGCTTATTTCTATTCCTGCCAAACCAAGAGAAGTTGTGTTAACAGATAGCTTAGTTCGGTCAAAATCATAAATCGTATCATTATTTATAATTTCCTTTGAAAATGCCAAGTAGCCTCCAAGACGATTCACTTCATTTCTAGCATACTCGGCTAATTCAAGAGTCTTTGCTACTATTTCCTTACCATGTAGATACATCTGCTTTCTTGCAAGGTCTAAAGAAGCCATTAATAGATAAGATCCGCTTGTTGTCTGTGTTAAGTTAATTATCTGGCGTACATAAGCACTATCGATACCTTTCCCACATAGAAGGAATGAGCTTTGAGTTAGGGAGCCTCCGGATTTATGCATACTAACGGCTGCCATATCTGCTCCTGCAGCCATGGCGCTAATTGGGAGCTCTTCGCCAAAGTAAAAATGTGCTCCATGGGCTTCGTCAACAAGAACCTTCATACCATGGTCATGAGCAAGCTTTACTATCCCTTTTAGATTAGAGCAAATACCATAATAAGTGGGGTTATTTACTAATATAGCCTTAGCCTCGGGATTCTTCTTAATAGCAGCTTCAATATCCTTCATACCCATGCCAAGAGGAATTCCCAGCTGATGATCGACACCGGGATTTACATAGACAGGAATGGCTCCGCATACTATAAGGGCATTTATGGAGCTACGATGAACATTTCTTGGAAGAATTATCTTATCTCCTGCCTTGCAGGTGGACATAATCATGGATTGAACAGCTGCGGTTGTACCGTTTACCATAAAAAAGACCGCCTCTGCACCAAAGGCTTCAGCAGCAAGCTCCTCCGCACCCTTAATAATTGAGGTCGGGTATATTAAATTATCAAGAGTCTTTGTGGAGTTAACATCGGCTTTAAGACATTGTTCTCCTAAGAACTTAGTAAGCTCAGGGTTTCCTCTGCCACCCTTATGTCCCGGTACATCAAAATGTACCACCCTAGTATTCTTGTGGTACACTATAGCTTCGTGAATGGGAGTATTTTCCTGTGTATACTGCATTTACTCACTCCTTATTAATATATGTTCATACCGCTGAAGATTTCAATCATTTCTTTTCTTAGGTTATTGGTTATATCCAGTCTTTGCTTTGGAGGTAATTCATATACATCTGTGTTGAATAAATAATGCTGTAATTCTACTTCCTTTCTAAGCATCTTCGTATGGAAGATATTAGACTGATATACATTTACATCGATGGCATCATATACAGCCAGCGTATTAGTATCAATGTAGTCCTGAATCGAGGTAATATCGTGATCTATAAAGAATTTCTTACCCTGAAGATCTCTTGTAAAGCCTCGGACTCTATAGTCAATAGTAATAATATCCGAATCAAAGCTACCTATTAAATAATCCAATGTATTTAGGGGTGAGACCTCTCCGCATGTAGATACATCTATATCAACTCTAAATGTGGAGATGGAATTATCCGGATGATGCTCCGGAAAGGTATGGACAGTAAGATGGCTTTTGTCCAGATGAGCATGTATTGTGTCCCTCTGAGATAAAAATTGTTTTCCCAGATTACAGGATTCATCAATGTGCTCATGGGATAAAGAACCTTCAGCAATAAGAATATTGACTGAGGCTCCCTGTGGCTCATAATCCTGTTTTGATATGTTTAAAATATGTGCACCTATCATCTCGGTGACATCAATTAATATATTCGTCAGACGCTCTGAATTATATTGCTCATCAATATAAGCAATATATTCTGCCTGCTCCCTCGCAGTTTTCGCATAGCAAACATCGTAAATGTTAAAGCTAAGTGTCTTTGTGAGGTTGTTAAAGCCATACAATGTAAGCTTTTTCTCCAACCTAATATTCACAACCTTTCTTTTCAAAGTAAAAGCTGTCACTCTATTAATAACAGCAAGCACCATTATACAAAATTGATTTCATATATGCAAGCATTATTTTAGCATATATAAACAGAAAGTTTAGTATTACTGTGACTTTACCAATATATTAGCTTTAACAAAAAGTCAGATAGTAATATATTATATATCCAAGGTAAGCTGCTCTACTTCTTCCTCGGCCTCAAGCTTGAAATCCTCAAGCTTTTCGGGGTTAATAGCAGGGAGTGAATCTAAGGATTGTAAGCCAAAACATCGTAGAAATTCTTCGGTAGAACCAAACAAAATTGGCCTGCCAGGTGCATCCAATCTGCCTAATTCGCAGATAAGGTTATATTCTATTAATTTATTAATTGGATGGTCGGATTTGACTCCACGAATCGCTTCAATCTGAAGCCTTGTTATGGGCTGCTTATAAGCAATAATTGACAAGGTTTCAAGAAGCACCTCAGTAAGAATGTGCTTTTTGGGTATATGGGTAATCTTAATAATGGATTCATACATGGAAGCCTTGGTACATAATTGGTATGCTCCATCCAATTCAATAATATGTATTCCTCTGCTTTCATCATCATAATTGTCCATCATATTTTGTATTATTCTTCTTGTTGTATCCTCATCATGGTCGATTGCCAAAGCCAGTCTATCCAATTCCACTGCCTCTCCCATTGTGAAAAGAATGGCTTCTATCTGTGCCTCAACTAATTTAATTTCCACTAAAATCCTGCCTCCTCCATAGTTATAATGTCTGATGCAAGATAAGTAATCCTGATATCATCAAACATATGCTCCTGCTCTATCTTTATCCTTCCCAGCTTTATCAATTCTAATATACCAAGAAAGGTTACAATGATTTGCATTTTGGTAGTTTGCTGTTCCAATAGATTTCTAAAATAAAAAACCTTTTTCTCCATACCTTGCTGCTGTATCTGAATAAATATATTTCCTAGATCAATTTCTTCCTGCTCGATTTTTCCAAATTTACTTCTAATAGGGTCAATCTTGTCAGATTGTTTTTTTACAATCGAAGTAAATATCTCATGAAGCTTTGATAAAGTTAAGTCGCCAACTAATTCACTAACGTCAATCTCTTCCTTGTACATTGAAATTTCCTTAGGAATAGACGAAGACTTAAACATAATTCTAGATGCGTCCTCCTGCTTGTCCCTTAGTTGGTCGGAAACATATTTAAACATCTTATATTCAAGA
The DNA here is from genome assembly GCA_964508985.1 of uncultured Herbinix sp. Taxonomy (GTDB): domain Bacteria; phylum Bacillota; class Clostridia; order Lachnospirales; family Lachnospiraceae; genus Mobilitalea. Next base: position 15,916 of record CAZDWP010000015.1, read on the forward strand.
AGCCTGTCCACCAGCTCATGTCTTGGATCAGCCTCCTCCTCGTCCTCAGCAACAGGAACAGGTAAAAGCATCCTAGACTTAATATTAATTAATGTAGCGGCCATAACTAGAAACTCGCTCATTAGCTCGAGATTTTTTATTTCCATCTCTTTTATGTATTCCAGATATTGTTCTGTGATTTCTACAATTGGAATATCATAGATATTAATTTTGTTTTTATCAATCAAATGAAGCAAAAGATCTAAGGGACCCTCAAATGCATCTAATTTTACACTAATACTCATAATGCCTCTTTTCATATTTGTTCTTTTTTTAAGCTTATCTGGAGCAGTTCAGGTGGATTTAAGAATCTTGGCATGAATGAATGACTTCCTAAGCCTCTTGAT
>CAZDWP010000016.1:0-16271 GCA_964508985.1 uncultured Herbinix sp.
TGCTGTCAAACCCAAGGCGATGCATTCCAGTGTCAACCTTCATATGTGCTTTGACTTTGTAACCTTGCTTGTTCAATGAACGAGCATAATCAAAATCAATCAGTGTTTGTATTAGTTTATATTTGCGAAGCTCCTTTGCCCTATTAGGATTCGTATAGCCTAATATTAGTATTTCACCTTCAATCCCATAGTGGCGCAATTCAATACCTTCGTCGATTGTAGCTACCGCAAAAGCTTTTACACCAAGTCGATTTATATAGCTGGAAACCTCAAAGACTCCGTGACCATAGGCTTCAGCCTTTACCACTGCCATCAAATCACAGCCCTTTGGCATTGCCCTCTTCAATGTTCTGACGTTATATTTCAGATTTTCTAAATCAATTTCTATCCAAGCTCTGTCATTTTTTGTAATGCAAGCATATGCAGATCTATTACTAAAATGGGATAATACCATAGTGACGACAGCCGCAAATACAGTAGATAAGATACTAACTAATAAAAAATGGACAATACTGTTTTCAACAAGAATATACTGCGTGTGAGTTATTTTTGCAATCATTCTTATAGCGACGATCATCATAGGATGAATTATATAAATAACTAGTGCCGATGTTCGAAGTAGTATGCTTCGTCGCCCTCTCCAAAAAGTAAGAGCATTAAAAAGAAAATAAATACAGGGAATCAACATTATATACATACTGTCGTGACGCTGAAGTCCAAGCTTGTGTAGTAACATACCTTCGCCAAACATCAGTAAGAACGACACACCAAATCCTATGATGCTACTCTCAAATGAAAGGTGAATAGATTTATCTGCTATAATACCGCCAAGCACAAAGAAAATTGGAGCAAAAAAGATTCCATTTCTCGTATAATCTGATAGCTCAAATAAATGGCTGTATATTTCTCGCAGCAGAGGTATTTGCTCTGAAAGCCCATAATAGCTATCACCGAGCAAGCCTATAGCATAAAGAAGCAAAGTTAACACAAAGGCCTTCTTAATTCCCAATTTCTTTACAGCAAACCTGGCAATGATTGCACCGATAATTGATGCTGGAAGATACCATAGGTGATACATTGTCCCGTCAAAGAAAATATCCTTTATGATATTTGGCAAGAGCTGATCCATCTTAAAGTAATCATTATAGATGTTTAGTGGAATATATATGAGAATGGAAATGCCATATATAAGTCCTGTCTTTTTCACTAAGGATCTTAGTTTGTCTAGATTATTACTATACCTTGTAATAAGAAAAAAACCAGATGTCATCAGAAAGAAAGGAACAGCGACTCTGGCAACAATCCGTGTCAGCATAAAATCGCCCATTTCATTGAAGGAAGATAGGGGAGAAGTATGAATGGCAATAATCAAAAAGGCTGCTATAAACCTAAAATAATCAATACCTGTATAATTTTTGTTCTTATTCATTTAAATTCCTCCAAAGCTTCCAGTAAATATCTTTTCTTCACTAAGCATAATAATTTTCATTCTACTACGTATAACCCTATCAACTTGTCCAGCATGTTGGCAAAAGACAATCCGATACCTTTCATCATATTGGGATAGCGACTATGAGAAGTAAAACCGGGGATGGTATTCACTTCGTTAAATACTATTTCCCCAGATGGAGTTAAGAACATATCAACTCTGGCGAATCCAGAGCATCCCAAAGCCTTATATATTGTCACAGCAGTTTCCTGAACCCTTTTCTCTGTATCTGCAACAATTCTTGCAGGCATATGAATTTTAGAGGATTTCAAGGTATATTTTTCTGTATAGTCAAAAAAGCCGCTTGATAGTTCGATTTCATCAACCCTGCCCAAAGTCAGAGTATCATTGCCAAGTACAGCGCAACCTATCTCAAATCCATCGATAGCTTCTTCAACAATAACCTCTGTATCATGCATAAATGCCAATTCCACAGCTGCAGCAAGCTCTTGATTTTCATATATTTTAGTTATCCCAAAGGAGGAGCCTGCACGAACAGGCTTAACAAAGAGGGGATAGACTAACTTTGCAGCTATTTCTGATAAGGCAGCTTCCATTTTAGTATATTTGAAGGTTACAGAGTTTGGCACAGATATGCCTGCAAGATTAACGAGCTTATGTGCTCTGTCTTTATCCATGCAAAGAGCCGATGATAATGTATTACAGCCAACTATGGGTATCCCTGCAAGCTCAAACAAGCCCTGAAGAGTTCCGTCTTCCCCATTCTTTCCATGTAATATAGGGAATACTAAATCTACCTTAATAACGCGGTACCTATCTTCAGTAAATTCTAAGAATCCTCTAACAGAGCGATTTTGAGAGACAACGACAGGAAATATGTTTTCCTTATCTGAGGCCCAAGAGTCATTAAAAATATTGTTGGTTTTTCCTGTATAGTGGTACCATTTACCATCTCTGGTTATTCCGATAGGTATAATGTCGTATTTTTCTTTATTAATATTCTCTAGAACAGAAGAAGCCGATTGTAGCGACACCTCATATTCTGTTGAGTTACCTCCAAAAATTATAGCGATTTTTTGCTTTTGCATTTTGATCTCCTTTTCTTTATTAACATATTGTACATAGCAAAAAGAGCATTTCTGCTTTGGTACTATTATCATACCTAAAGTTGAAATGCTCTTTATGCTATTTTTCCAACAACTTTCCAACAATTTTCTTACAATTTACCTACATTTCTCTGCAAGAATAAGTTGCCACGCATTCTCGCGACTTTAATCGTGAGTCCATAGCCCTTACAATTGAGGTAAAGCGACTATAAATGTAATCCTTTCATTCTCACATTGTGCTCTAATTGTCCCACCATGAGATTCAACGATTTCCTTTGCAATGGCTAGCCCAAGCCCAGCTCCTCCAGTTTGCGTTGTTCGAGAAGTGTCCAAGCGATAAAACTGTTCAAAAAGTCTACCTATCTTTTCTTCTGAAATAGTAATTCCTTGATTAACAAAATAAATTTCTGTGTCCCTATCACCTTGTATAACTGTAATATCTATTTTCTTATCTTCAAAGCTATAATTTACGGAATTGCGAAGTAAATTATTAAAAACTCGTTGCATTTTATTTGTATCACAAATAGGTATGCCACAAGAAAGTATAAAATCTCAATAATGTTACAGACTAGATACAAATAAAGAAAAACGGGGAACTGAAATGTCTTATTTTTACGGAACATCAAAAAAAAGAAGTTATTTTGAAGGCTGGTATTATAAAAATCAAAACGATTCAGAGGTCATATCTTTGATTCCAGCTTTTCATATAGATGAGAATGGCAAGAAGTCGGTCACCATACAGGTGATTATTAATTCCTCATCTTATCAAGTTAAGTATAAGATAGATGATTTCTCAGTATTAAGGAAAAGACATGGGTTACGAATCGATAAAAACATATTCACAGAGGATGGAATAAATCTCAATATATGTACTGATAGCATTGAAGTCGTAGGTAAGCTTATATTTACAAGGTCTATACCTCTAAGATATGATATTATGGGTCCATTTAAATTTCTTCCCTTCATGCAGTGTAGACATAGTGTATATAGTTTAGCCCATAATATTAAAGGGCAATTAATAGTTAATGGAAGGGTGATAAACTATAATAATGGCCTGGGGTATGTGGAGGGAGACAGAGGAGTAGGATTCCCAAGCAATTACTTTTGGACACAATGTAGCTGGCGAAATAATGAAAATAACGCTCTTATGTTATCAATAGCTGATATACCGATTGGCAATTTAACATTTAAGGGATGCATTGGCATTGTATATTATGGTGGAAAAGAATATCGTTTGGCAACTTACTTAGGAGTCAAAGTCAGAAAATATAGTAACCGTGAATTTTGGGTGCAGCAAAGAGGATATGATTTGAAAGTTACTGTGATAGATGAAAATCCACATAATTTGCTGGCTCCGGTGAAAGGAAATATGAAACGTACTGTTTTTGAAAGTGTTGATTGTAAAGTACGTTATTTGTTTATGGTTAATGGTAAAGTGATCTTTGATTTCGTTGGTAGGGGTAGTTTTGAGAGGGAAATATAAGCACTTTTACACTGAACTAAGTGCGATTGAGCATTGTCAGCTTCTGTTTACTGCCAGATACTGTAGCAGTTCAATGGAATTCTGCCGCACGTTTTAATGTTCGCATTGAAATATCCAAAAGCTTTAGAGTTCTTCATTAATCATGTTTTAAAGGTCATAAAATGTAAAAAATCCCAAATAAACTTTAGATAATACAATATTATGTTGAGGGTTAGTAGTTGACAAATATTACCATTTAGTAATATAATATAAGTGTGTCAAATGCTCTACTCACTATGTAAGATCATTGGAGGTTATTAAATGAGTAAGCTTATAAAACATCCAATAATCATATTAAAAAATCGATTTCCCCAACTGCTGCTTCCCATTAAATCCGAAATATCTAAATCAGATTTGTACAAGCAAGTCGTATATGAAGGCCGACCAGTTCCTAGTGATAAAGTGGATTTTAGATATACTTTATCAGATCAGGACAAGCTGTCAGAAAATCATTTTACTTGTGGAGATATTAATATCTTATTTCTTAATGAGAGAAAAGATTTTATTAGCGTTGTTCAAAAAATCGCTTATCGTTGTGAACCGATACCAATTCCAAAATCTATGGGAGCAATCACAATTAATGGACTTAATAACTGGGAAAAGGTCATAATGTATAAGAAAATCAATAATAATAGTAGCTATAAGGATTCCCTAATTATTTTATCTAGAGGTTTTTACAGTGGTTTAGATGCTTCATTTACACCGTTTACTCAGATTGAATGGATGAATATTTCATTAGAAATTAGGAAATATCATGAGTTGACCCATTACATATGTAGAAAAAAATATGGCTTTCTGAAAGAAGCATTGCTAGATGAGATTTTTGCAGATTGCATGGGTATAGTTATAGCGATTGGTCGATATGATGATGTTTTGGCAATGCAATTTCTTGGAATTGAGCAGGAAACATATAAATATGGAATGAGATTAGAAAATTACATACCGGATAAAAATAATATAGATGAAATGTCTTTGAAGGCAAGAATGTTTATTTTTAGGTTTAAGGAAATGGTAAAGGGAATATCTGCTGATAAGGATAAGTTTGAAGATACTATCAATCAGTATTATCCAAGAGCATACGATCTATATATTAATTCGGCCTCATCTTCTTGAGTTATAAATAACTACTGTTATACATAGAACACTATTACAAATATAATATAAGTGCCGAATAACAAGATAAAATCGGCAGATTGGAGAGTGCTTATGAAGATTATTTTTGCCAATTTATGCGACTATCAAGCGGTATATAAAAACAATAATTTGCCCTTAGGGCTTTTATCATTATCAACTGTGATTAATGGGTCTGCTTATCATGAAGCCAAGGTTATTGATTTTAATTTCTTATATAGCAATGAGGATAATGAAATTGAAGTAAGTAAAGTATTAAGAGAAAATATAGAGCAGGATGCAAAGCATCTATTAACTGATAAACCTGATGCCATAAGTATATATACTATGTGTAATACATATCATATCGCATTGTTATTAGCTGAGAAAATCAAAAGTTTAGACAATAGAGTTATAGTTCTTTTCGGAGGGCCTCAAGCAACCGCAGTAGCAGAAAAAACATTAAGAAAGTACTCTTTTGTTGATGGGATCGGATTGGGAGAGGGAGAGAATACCATTATAAATATTTTGGACTGCTTGGAAAATGGAGATCTAAGTCAAACGAAAGGATTGGCGTATAGAGAAGGTGACAACATTGTAGTGCGATATAACGATGAGCTGATACAAGATTTGGATCAACTACCCATGCTTGATTTAAGTACAATACCAGTAAAAATCCTAAAATCTATTGATCTGGATATTGGTAGAGGATGTCCTTATAGCTGCATCTTTTGTTCGACAAAATTATTCTGGAAAAGAAAATTCAGAATCAAGTCTGCTAAAAGAATTTATAATGAAATTCTGTTTTATCAAAAGAATTTTGGAGTAGAAGAATTTAATTTTCAACATGATTTGTTTGTAGCGAATAGGAAACTTGTTATTGAGCTTTGCCATATGTTGATGGAAAGTAATATGGATATTAAGTGGTACTGTAGCGCACGTGTAGATACGGTGGATGAGGAGCTTTTAATAAAAATGCACGCCGCTGGCTGTAACAGTATCTTCTTTGGTGTTGAAAGTGGTGTGCAAAAGACTCAAAAATATATCAAAAAGAATCTCGATATCAGTCAGATTGAAAAACTACCTCTACTTCTAAAAAAGACTCAAATTGAGGGAACTCTTTCTTTCATCTATGGTTTTCCAGAAGAAACAAGAGAGGATATTAATGATAACCTTATGTTCATATATAACTTAATTGACAAAAATCATGACATGGTAGTAAAGGAGCAAATTAAATTTCAATTACATAAATTGATGTTTTTACCGAATACTGAATTGACCCAGCGTCACAAACATGAGCTGGTACATAATTCTGGTTATTCCATGGAGATTTATCAAAGTTTAGATCAGTGGGAAGATGACAAGCTAATGGAAATAATCAAAGATACTGAACTATTTCCTAATTTATGTTGTATTCCAGGTTCTCTAGCAGAGAAGTATCAGCATCTTGATAAATTTTTTTCATATGTTTTTAAGACAAGTATTCTTTTGTTTGATATTACATATAAATTACTGTTAGAGGAAATGCAGGGAGATTTCTTGAAGGTATACGAAGTGTTTCAATCTGCGGCAGATAGATTAGAGATTAATAGATTTTATGAAGATTTTCAAAAAAACACATATACAAATAATGAGTTTATTATGAAGGTATTTGAGTATGTGATTATGAATAATACTTTTATTAGGATAGACGGTGATGCTATTAAAGATATGTTTAATTTTGAGTGTGATATTTATCTTCTTCTTTATAAGTTGAAGAAAGAAAAGAAGGAGATAAATGTGATAAAAGAATATGGATATGATGTGATTCAAATGCGGAAAAACAGAAATACAAGCTATGTAAAAAAAACAACGTCAGTTAGATTCTATACTGAAAATGGTGAATATATCATGAAGAAGGTAGAAGAAGAAAACAGTATTTTTTCATTCATGAATCCAAAACTTATGTCAGAGTTGCAGACTTCAATTTGATCATCATGATTAATACATTTAAATAAATGAAAGATTGGAGGATCTAAAATGAGTGTAAGTAAAGATATTTTATTAAAGGTTGCAGAAGCATTACAGGATCAGGAAACGGTAGATAAGATGAACCAGACATCAGGGATAGATGAGGCATATGAAATTGTATGTAATCGTCTTGATGGAGTATCCAAGGAAGACTTCATTCTGGCAGTAAGAGAATTGAAAGAGTCAGAAGGCAGAATTATACTAAGCGAAGAAGAACTAGATGTTGTTGCCGGTGGAGCTAAAAAGGGTGGCGGAGAACTTACGGTAGGTATTAAATATACATTCTAGAATGGATAAGTTTACAGAAGATAATTTATATGAAATACATATATTGATTTGATTAGAATTGTAACTTGTTGAAAATTGTTAATCATGATGAAAGTATAGGTAACATAAAAACAGATAGGAAGAATGGGTTTCTTCCCAGAGAGGTTATATCTATGAAAAATCGGGAAAAAAAAGAGGCTAATCTTCACATGAAAGAAAATGACACAGATGTTGATAAAACTGAGAAAGAACAACGATTGACAGATGATGAGTTGGATTTTGTAGCAGGTGGAGTTGCGCCAATCATTAAACCACCACCAAAACCCTAAAGAAATACATTGTTAATCGTCATAAGGATAATATGAAAAGGTTATATAATAATACATGCGGTAATGACATCATATCTATGATTTAGCTACTGTCATGTATTATTATATACCATATTCTATACTTATAAAAATAGTGGTAGTTAATCAACATATAAAGGGGGTGCATCATGGTACTTAAGGCCAAGGAGATAAGCATAGTAGCTATTATGCAGAATTCTGATTTGGTAGTAGATTTTATTACAGACATTTTGGATTCCATTGGATGTACATTATTAATAAAAAACCAAATAATTATTACGGTTGAAGAGCTGTATGCGAATGTAGCAAAATACGCTTATGGAGGGAGAATCGGTATGGTAACCATACGATGTGCTCTTGTACTTGAGCGACAACTTATTATTATACAATTTGCTGATGCAGGTAAGCCCTTTAACCCATTACTTCATGATGAACCGGATATAAAAGCGGGTTTGAGAGATCGAAAAGTCGGAGGACTAGGTATTTTTATTGCAAAAAAATCTGTGGATAAAATAATGTACCATCATAGGGAAGGTAAAAACATGGTTACATTAGTTAAGAAAATGGCATAGAAAAAAATTCTAAAATGAGATTTCGAATATATTGCATCATCATATAAGGAGGGAGATAATATTGTTTTTGGATATATTTATAGCAGGGATTAAGAACGGTTACATAGATGATTTATATCTCCTAATAATGTTTATATCTTTAGCGGCAATGATACATTTGAGCTTTGATAGTAAAAGAAAACTTAAATACACACTATTAGTATGGTCCGGTATGTGTCTTGCATTAGTTTTATCCATCCGCCTATTCTATGCAATCCAGTATACCATTTTCTATACTTTTGAAGATTATTTTGCAAATAATTCGCTGGCATATAATATTTTTTATAATTTTGGTATATGGATTTTTTTGATTCAGGTTATTTTATTACTTATCGGAGCAAAATTGACATGTAATAATTCCATTAAAATGATGGGGTTCGCCATCCTTTTAATGTATATGTATGTCAGTCTTTTAGCCGATTATCTTATGCCTTTATTATTAGTTGTCCTAAACCCACAGGTTACAGAGAACGGGTATTACATTGAATTTGAAAAAGGTGGAGGTCTTTTATATCTAGGGATAGGTGCTACTATATCAGTCCTTTTGTATATCGTATACAGGAGATATTTAAAGAGTGCTATGAGTATTCTTCTTTCTTTGTCAGAAGAGCATTATGGTAAGCTGACTTTAATTCCTTTCCTATCATATATTACATATAGTATATTCTATCTTTTGATGGGATATGTAGGAGTATACCCTTATATGCCAGAGGGTATAGTGTATTTTGTTCTGGTATTTGCAAGCATTATAGTTATCTATGCAACTATGTATCTTGCTATGTTTTACGGAATATTTTCTGCGGTAAAAACCACCAGAATAAAAGCTGAACTCGATGTGGCCTCTCGGATACAGTCATCCAATCTACCAAAAGTGTTTAAGGAGCGAAAAGATTTATCCATATGTGCACTGATGGATACTGCATTTGAAGTGGGTGGAGATTTCTACGATTATTTCTTTATAGATGACGATCATTTAGCAGTTGTTATTGCTGATGTATCTGGTAAAGGTGTACCAGCAGCACTTTTTATGATGATGGCAAAAACATTAATTAAAAACAACTCAAGTTATCAGTATTCTCCTTCGGATATATTAATGCATGTCAATAATCAGCTTTACATTAATAATGCATCTCAAATGTTTGTAACAGTATTTATGGGAATTCTTGAAATAAGTACGGGGAAGTTCTGTTATGCCAATGCCGGACATAACAGGCCTATTATTTATGAGAGTAAAGGTGATTGTAACTACTTGAAATCAAAAAATGGGCTGGTACTTGCGGGAATGCAAAATGTAGGTTATCAAGACGATGAAATCATAATGAAAGCAGGAGATCGTTTGTTTTTATATACGGATGGTTTGACGGAAGCTATCAATAAAAAGTATGAATTATATGGAGAGCACAGACTATTAGAATTATGGAAAAACATGAAGAGCATCAATATATCCTTAGCTGAAATACCGGGATTTATAAAAAACGAACTTAGTAAATTCACAAATGGTGCAAACCAAGAGGACGATATTACTATGTTGTTACTTCAATACAATGGATCATTTATTCCTAGCAGACAGGAGAAGTTCATACATGTAGGCGTAATTGCATAAATTCTATGCGGTTGGAAGGAGCAAATCATTATGAGTAGTATATATAGAAAATCTTCTATGGAAAAGTTGTCCTCACCTGAGCAATTGGACAAGATGATACATATAACAAAAGCCTCAACGTGGATTGTTATGTTAGGTATGTCACTTATCATAGTAGCCGCTGCGTATTGGGCATTTTATGGTGAATTGAACGAAAAAACTACAGCAAAAGGTATTTATATAGAATTGAATCAAACCACAGATTCACAAGATAAGGATGATATGCAAGGAGATTATTCTATGGTACTTTGTTATGTGTCACTTAGTACAGGAAAGAAAATAAAGCAAGGAATGGAAGTTAATATTATGCCTTCTTCAATTAATATACAGGAAACGGGTTTCCTTTTGGGAAGAGTAACAAAAGTTGGTAGATATGGAATAAGTGAAGAGGAAATGCAATCCAAATTAAAGGATGATATGTTGGTACAATCATTCCGTAACCAAGGCATTATGGAACCAGTTATTGAAGTAGAAATTCAGTTATCAAGAGATTACAATACGAAAAGTGGATATGCTTGGTCCAATATAAAGGGGAGTGAGGTATCTTTATCAGACTATACCATGGTAAGGGCTGAAATCATTACAAATTCCATTACACCTTTTAGAAAATTTATCAGTTCTATGTATTGATAGAAAGAGAAGGAGAGGTTAATTTCTATGGAATATGCACAAGAGGCTGTCTTAAAAATCGAGACACATATCAAAAGAAATTATAAAAAGACACCCACAGTGTTCCAGATGGAAATGACAGAATGTGGAGCGGCTTCCTTAGCGATGGTATTTATGTATTATGGAGTATATGTATCATTGGATCAGCTTAGGCTTGATACAGGGGTTAGCCGAGATGGATGTAAGGCAAGTAAAATTATAGCTGGAGCGAGAAAATACGGTTTCGAGGCAAACGGATTTAGAAGCAGCTTGAAGGACATATTTACCATGAAGCCTCCCCTTATAATACACTGGAATTTTAACCACTTTATGGTTTTAGAAGGGGTAAAACATGGTTTTGTTTATGTTAACGACCCTGCACAGGGAAAAAGAAAATTGACACTGGAGGAGTTCGATAATGGATTCACTGGCGTTGTTCTAGATATAAAACCAACAGATCAAATAGTGAAAACAAGAAATAATAACAAAATCCTTAATTTTGTTATGACAAAACTAAGGGAGCAATACTCATCTATTGCTTATTTATTATTTATGGGATTATTACTAGTAATACCAGGACTACTTACTCCGATTTTTTCTCAAATATTTATCGATGATATATTAAATATGGGTAACAAGGAGTGGATTCATACTCTAGCTATTGCCATGATAGGTGTTGCTATTTTTCAAGCAGTATTTAATTATTATCGGAACTTAATTGTCACCAGATTAAAGAATAAAATGTCTTTACTTTCTGCTTATAGTTTTTTATATCATCTATTTCGACTTCCAATGGATTTTTTTTCTCAACGGTATACTGGCGATATTGGAGATAGAGTAGAGAATAATAACAATATTAGCGAATTTTTAGGTGGTGATCTTGCAACTTGTATATTGAATATAGTCATCTCTTTGTTTTATTCCATACTCTTATTTGTATATAGTCCTTTATTAACCTTGGTAAGCCTGAGTGTTATAGCTATATATTTTGTGATTATCAGAAGTGTTACGGGTGTGTTCTCAAGATCAGCGGTAAAATTACAGCAGGATCTTGGAAAGTTAAACGGAGTTGTGGTATCTGGAGTGAGTATTGTAAGCACATTAAAATCATCTGGTATTGAAAATGATTATGTAGCAAGAGTTCTTGGATATTACTCAAAAGCAATGGATGAAAAACAAAAATACCAGAAGCTACAGCTAATCTTTAATGAAACGGCTTCAATTATAAAACAAATATGTGGAGCACTTGTGTTAATAACCGGTGGTATATTAATTATTAGAGGAAAGATGACGACTGGAACCTTAGTGGCATATAACCTACTCTTAGGATATTTTATGGTGCCTATAAGCGATTTAATAACCTTTATACAAAGAATACAAAGAGTGAAAGCAGATATCGGACGGGTTGAAGATATTTTTAATTATAAAACAGATTTAAAATATAATGAAACTATTAAGGATATAAATAGAAAAAGCAAATTAAATGGAGATATTAGACTAGATAATATTGCTTTTGGGTACAGCCTTTTAGATAAACCCCTAATCAGAAATTTTGATTTTACTCTGGAAAAAGGAAAGAGCATCGCTATAGTGGGAAGCTCTGGAAGTGGCAAATCAACTATTTCAAAGCTAATCAGTGGATTATATGCACCTTGGGAAGGACAAATCTTGTTCGACAATTTACCTCTTTTTCAGATTCCACAAGAGGTAATCACAAGTTCAATTGCTACAGTTAGCCAAGAGATTAGTGTATTTACCGGAAGTATCAAAGATAACATAACTATGTGGAATCAAACAATTAGGGACGAGGATATCATTCGGGCAAGCAAAGATGCATTAATCCATGATGTGATTACAAAAAAGCCTGGAGCCTATGATTATTATCTTGAGGAAGGTGGAAAGAATTTAAGTGGAGGACAAAAACAAAGATTGGAAATAGCCAGAGCACTAGTTCTAAATCCTACTATATTAATTATGGATGAAGCAACTAGTGCATTGGATACTATAACAGAAAAAGAGATTGTTGATAATATAAAAAGAAGGGGCTGCACCTGCGTCATAGTTGCTCATCGGTTAAGTGCCATCAGGGATTGCGATGAGATAATTGTACTAGAGGAAGGACAAATTAAACAGCGGGGAAAACATGAAGAATTAGTGCAGGTACCAGGTCTATACAGTCGTTTATTTGCAGAAAATATGAATAATGAATCTGCATAGTCCACTATGAAATATATCAATTTAGAAGGAGAAGAGTCTATGGACAAAGAACGTATCCTCCTTAGAGGCGGCCAGGTACATCAAATTGATATTAATGAAGGATTTTATAAGATAATATCCGGAAGGATTATCTTATATGTAGTCGCAATCGAGGAAGATGGCACTCTCGGCAGAAAGCATTTTATAGCTGAACTGGCTGAAGAAAACAAAGAAATCTATATACCCTCCATGATTATTAATGATAATACTCTGGGGAAATGGGGCTTTGTAATATCGGCTTTTTCTGAAGCCTTACTTGAGTTTTGCACCTATAAGGAAAATGATAAGGAACAAATCATCTTATCATTTTGTACATATATTGATTTACATATTAGAAATATCGAGGAATTCGACGAAGAGGTGGTTGAAAGGGTTCAGCGTAAGCTGGTAGCAGAAGAACTCTCTATATACCGAAATCAAAGCGAAAATGAAAAGATACAACAGGATGGAATGCAATTAATTGTTGATGTGTTTCAGAAGAATAAATCCATAGGGCAAAGAGAAAAAACTAATAGCAACCTTTATAATACTATGGCTTTTCTATGTAAGAAAAGAGGTATTAAGATAGCTCCATATGAGGTGATTGTAGAAAGCTGTGGCAGAAGATTTACAATACAGGATATTGCTAGGATATCTCATTTTATGATTAGGGAGGTACAGCTAGAGAAGGATTGGCATAAGAAGGACTCAGGATATTTGCTTGTATATAAAGAAATAGAAGAAGACATCTGTATTTCGGTCGCGTGTGTTCCAAAAGGTAAATCAAAATACAATGAATATAATATGGAAGAAAATACGATTAACCGTGTAAATGAAGAAGTAAATAAGAGGTATGTTAAAACGGCTTATATGATATACCGGCCTTTACCCAATAAAAGTCTCAAGTTTACAGACTTATTAAGATACAGTTTTGAAGAAATAAGCAAGGCAGATGTAGTGCTTATTCTTGTACTGGCTTTCCTTGGAACAATTATTGGCTTATTAATTCCTTATCTTAATCAAGTGATTTATGATGAGTATATTCTCTCCGGTAGCATTACAGCAATTTTACAGATCGGTATGATGGTGCTTACCTTTATATTAGGAGGTCTTTGCTTTTCAATTGTAAAAAACATCTCAATATATAGGATAAGTATCAAGACAGAATATAGCCTACAAAGTGCGGTTTTTGATCGCTTATTCAATTTGCCTGGAAACCTATATGAGAATAATGACAGTACAGTATTGGCTAAAAGCGCCTTTGGCATAACCTATATATGTGCTTTTATATCTGAAGCCGTTATCGCAACAGTTATATCAGCAATATTTTCTATAGCATACTTTTATCGAATGTATAACTACTCTAAAGAATTAGCAATCAGAGGGCTATTATTTGTTATGCTACAGGCTTTTATGCAATTCGTTATCGGCTTTATGCAGTTAAAGAAGAATAAGGAAATAACAGATATTAGTGTAAAGGAATCTTCTTTAATCTATCAGTTTATTGATGGGATATCTAAAATAAGAATAGCGGGAGTAGAAAACAGAGCATTAACTAGATATTTTGAGCTTTATACAGTACATAAAAGGAAATTATACGAGAATGATAAGCTTAGTAATTTATCTACAAATTTAAATCATGTGCTGAGCGTAGCCTTTACAGCAATCTTTTATTACATGCTGGTAACACAAGATATTAACCTGAGCTTCGGTAATTTCATGGCTTTTATAGCTACATTTGGAATATTCTCAGCAGCTATTTTACAGTTGTCTATTACTTTTAATAAAGCGAATTTTTTGATTCCCATCTATGAAAAAAGTAAACTTATCCTTACATCCACACAAGAGTGTAATAATGATTTACAGATTGTAGGTGCTATTGAGGGCGCTATAGAAGTAAATAATATTTCCTTTGCTTACAATGAAAAGGAAGGTAACGTATTATCTAATGTATCATTTAAAATAAATAGTGGTGATTATATTGGAATTGCTGGAACTAGTGGGTCGGGAAAGTCATCTCTATTAAAGCTTCTATTAGGCTTTGAAAAACCAGAAAAGGGTAAGATTTATTATGACGATAAAGATTTGGACTGTCTGGATAAAAGAGAGCTAAGAAAACGATTTGGGGTAGTATTACAGGAGGGGAGACTTATTGCAGGAAGTATATATGAAAATATAGCTCTTGCAGGTACAGCAATTAGTCGGGACGGCAGGGAGAAGGAGGTGGAGCGAGTACTTGATGTGGTTAAGGAAGTAGGACTTGAGAATGACATTAAAAGCATGCCTATGGGATTGCAGACCATCATATCAGAAGGAGCTGGAACAATATCAGGAGGACAAAGACAGAAAATATTAATTGCCCGTGCGATTTTTCATAACCCTAAAATTCTGTTTTTTGACGAAGCCACCAGTGCACTTGATAATGAGAATCAGGCCTTGGTAACAAAAAACTTAGAAAAGTTAAAAATTACTCGAATCATAATTGCTCATAGGCTCAGTACGGTAATGAACTGTAATAGGATTATAGTTTTACATGATGGCAGGATTGTGGAGGAGGGCAGTTATAAAGAATTAATTGAAAAGCGAGGATATTTTTATCGATTATCTAATAGACAGATGGCTTAAATAATTATGTGTTTTAAATATTGAATTGTCATAGAACAGAAAGGAAAATTTTATGAAAATTGATAAAACAGAAAATCAGAACATTATTAAATTAGAAGTAGATGGGCGAATAAGTAATAATACGAGTGAAGAATTTCAGAACGTTCTGCTAAAATCCCTAGATGAAGCTCAGAAAGTTATTCTTGATCTAACAAGATTGACCTATATTAACAGCGCAGGTCTAAGAGCCTTGCTAATTAGTATGAAAAAAGCTGACGAAGTTAAAAAGAGCCTAGTGGTTAGGAATGTAACAAAAGAAGTATTTAGTATTTTTGAGATGACAGGGTTTAGTGAGATATTGGTAATAGAGTGATAAATTGCTTTCCATACCCTCTCCCTTTTAGTGTTTACACATAATGCTTCTGATGATTTATTAAGTAAGGGTACATAAGGACTAACTCACTATAGTATGATCTTCCTAATAAAGGAAGTCAAATGATATATGAATCATTTTGTTACCTTATAGAGATATATAACTAAATTAGAAAAATCTTGTTATATAATTGGATTTTTTGTATAATAATAGTAAGAACCATACTAAAAATAATGATTACTATCGGATGTGTTTTCATAATACTTTATCGATGAACTTTATAGGGGAGACGATCATGGCTTACAAATATAATCCAATTATAGGGCCTTTGCTGATATCCGCCTTA
>CAZDWP010000017.1:0-4035 GCA_964508985.1 uncultured Herbinix sp.
CCTCGGTAGGTAGAATATCCTCCTAAGGATACCTCTATGCTGTGCTCACCATATTCTAACTCGACTGGACTTGCATAGGTTGTAAGCTCTTTGTCTATAAACAAATCTGCTCCAAGCGGTGTAATTTCAAATGTTGTTTTACTGTATTTTACAGGCTCGGGGCCAAGATCACCTACTGATACAGCAGTTTCTTCATTACGATTTACTGTAATGTTCTTTGTGCCGCTATATTCACCGTTTTCAATGGTAAGATTATAATTGCCTTCTCTGGTTGTAATAACCATATTCTCCGTTACCTGCGAAACAGCCTCATAACCTACAGTGATGCTACCGCCCAAAAAGGCCTTATAATCCTTTATTCTAACGGTTCCATGTCCCTTTGTTACACTAACAGACCAGATAGACTCATCAATACCCCTTACAGTAAGCTCATCCTGTATAGCTAAATCTTCTAATGATATTAAACCGTCACCATCCAACACAAAGGGTTCATTGTATGTATAGTTTGATTTGGCAATTTTAATGATTTTCTCATCAGGATAGACTATCATATTATTAACTCCAACATATTCCCATGCTTTCTTAGAGAATTTAAGGCTTGTCAGTTTGTTATTTGTACTTTGATAGTTTATATCAACAATTAAGCCTTTTTCAATTCTATCTACCGATATCTCCTGATCATATTTATCAAGAAGACTTGTTCCACCAGTATAGTTAAGCCTTATCTCTTCATTCGCATCGATATCAAATAGATGTATTACACCTGCGGCTTTGTCCGCATCAAGTACAACTGCAATCCCACTTTTATCAGGTGTATTGACTCCTAGGGAATTATTATTGCTTTCTTGATTGGATTTGTTACTTGGTATCCGCCCGGTGCTTGCCCTTCTGCTCTTTCCCACCTCAAACAATGTAAAAATCAATATAGCCGTAAAAAAAGTCAGACCAATCAAAAGGCTAAGGATTGGCCTGGTATGTATCCGTGATTTGTTCTTTTGTTCATTTGTTTTTACTGCCATATTAACCTCTTAGCACTTTAATATTTGACTTAAGATATAGTAATAGTATACCATATTTAACGATATAGGCAATCCCTCCAAAACTACTATCTCCAAGTCTATATCATATATTATAAGGATTACAAAATACTCTCTAAACGCTTTAAGAATACGTCCTTTTTCGGATTCTGTTCTCCAATGCTATTAAGCTTTTGAATATTACGTCCTGATATCCAGGCTTTTTTTCCATTATAATAGAAATTAGTTATCTTCCAAAACTTTTCAGGATATAGTAAAAGCACATATAAAATCCGTAGCTCTCTCTTGGATATTGGTTGTATCCTGTCATATGCTTCTATAATATTATTTCCATACATGATATCCCAATTATTTTTTTCCATTACCTTTCTTATAAACTGGTATAAATCTGTAATCTGAAGTCCGATATGAGATTTTTCAAAGTTAGTGGTCGCTATAATTTTGCTCCATTCAGAGGATATCTCCGCGGTGTAAACGGGTTGTTTGTTAATCCATCCGGGTGGAATATATGTCTTTAATAAGGCTTCATTTCGATTCTTTAGCATAATTATATTATGATATGTATAATTACCATGGCAGACCATCTTCCTACTGACAGAACTCTCTAGGATCTCTGTGTAGTCTGAATCTATTAGCTTTTTTGCCGCTTCTATGCCCTGTTCATAGAATTCATCATAAAAATTAAGATATATAACTTCAAATTCGTTTTTTTGTCGTTTATCCCGTATATAGCTTTTTACCCGTTTTAGCTCTCTGTTACGTTTTTCAAATGTATCTTGTAAATTACCTGAAATATTATATTCTATCTGCTTCTTAGTAAATTCCACATTCTTTAATAAACCATGTAGCTTTGCAAGATTTGCGGATGCCATTTCAATCTGGGACAGCTCTTTTAAATTACATTCCTCTCCCCAAAACCAGTTCTTAACTATATATCTGCAACCGAATTGATCCACAGCTATAATGTCACCATCTAGTGTTTTAACATAAATATCTGTATTATAACAGCCCTGCATATAAAGATGTTCCTTTACACTATGTTCAAATAATGCACGATTTTCTGACCCTTCAAAGCACTTAAGCAGCTTTAACCCATCATCTGTTTCTAATAGATAGGCACCTCTAGCTCTATATATATTGTATACCTTAAGAGGATATTTTTTTAATACCTCCTGGCATTTGTCCTCCAACTCAATCCACCCCCAACATTTGATAATCTCTGTCTACTAATATTATGATATGTCACATAAATTCATGAATAAAATAAAGGGTTTTTAAATGCAAGGCTGTTTCAAAATAGTTTAAGGGGTGTATAGGTATGAACCTATACACCCCCTAAATATTAAAAACTTCTCCAAACTCTTATTTAGTATTTCATCTGACTTGCCATATCAAGTAGGGTTTCTTTATCGTTTAGGGTTGGATCTTCTATTACAGCATCAAGTAGACGGTTTAGCATTAATCCCATTCTTCTTCCCGGCTTAAAGCCTGCTGCTATCAAATCCTTTCCGCCAATTTTAAGCTCCTTAAGGCTGACACATTCATTTCTTGCTATCATTTCTTTATATAGTCGTCTTGCCTCATCGAGCTGCTTGAATTTTTCTTTGTTATTCTTGGGGTTTTTACCGCTAGTGTCTGCATAATTAACTTCAAATAAAAGCTCCATGTATTCCTTACCGATTTTAGCCGTGGCTTTTCTTATTCCATTGGGAGTTAGCGTAAACCGATAATCATGCCATCTAATAAGATGAGCAACCGCATCTAAGGTCTCATTGTCGAATTTCAAGTCCTTTAGTATCCTTCTTGCTGTTGTTGTGCCCTTTTCCTGATGCCCATAAAAATGATGCTGGCCGTCCTTTCCTATGGTAATGGTCCCGGGCTTTTCAACATCATGGAGCAGCATAGTCCAGCGTAGGATACATCTTTCCTGATGTGAAAATCTATTTTCACTAATGTTGCCAGCAACTGCGCTAACAGTTCTGATGGTATGCTCTCCTACAGTGTAAGCATGATGAATGTTCTTTTGTTCTGTTTCCATCATCTTATCAAACTCGGGAATTATCACCTTAGTGATTCCCAGCTCATAGAGCAATCTAATCCTATCAGGGTTATCAGATACAAGAAGCTTGGTTAGCTCTGTCCTTATTCTTTCAGCACTTATATTCCTTAGCAGCTCCGTCTTGGCTTTTATAGCATCTCTGGTATCATCCTCTATTTGAAAATCTAATTGTGCAGAAAATCTGACTGCTCGAAGAAGCCTTAGAGCATCCTCGTCAAATCTCTCATTGGCCATACCGACACATCGGATTAGTCTATTGTTTAGATCGTCCATTCCACCGAAAAGGTCTATAATACCGTCTGCATTGTTATATGCCATTGCGTTTATTGTGAAATCTCTTCTTTTTAAGTCCTCTTTTAGCTCTCCAGTAAATGATACCTCCAAGGGGTGACGATTATCTTCGTATATGCCATCCAGGCGGTAAGTCGTAACCTCAAAATGATCCTTATCAAGCAGCACTGTGACAGTGCCATGAGCAACTCCAGTATCGACTGTTCTTCGAAAAATTCTTTTTACCTCATGGGGCTTGGCGGAAGTTGTTATATCCCAGTCCTCAGGCTTCTTTCCGAGAACCATATCACGGACACATCCTCCGACAGCATAGGCCTCATAGCCATCATCTATTAAAGTATTTATTATATATTGTACATTTTCCGGAATCTGAAACTCCATGGCTACCTCCCTCATGTAATAAGTATATCCAATAAGAGCTAAAAGTTTTATTCTTTAGTATGCCTTACCCCAATATGCCATAGCCTTTGCAGGCTTATTACAGCATATACAATTAGCATCTATATCCTCTTGATCAAACGGCATACAGCGGGAGGTTGCACCTGTCTTTTCCTTTATTTCCATTTCACAGGCCTCATCCATACACCACATAGCCTTGATAAATCCGGGTTTTTCCTTAATGATATGTTCAAACTCTTCCATGTTCTT
>CAZDWP010000017.1:4135-11425 GCA_964508985.1 uncultured Herbinix sp.
TCATAGGCCTTGTCAAGGACACCTTCCTTATTCTGAGCTATGGGTATAATCATAGCTTGAACAGGTGCTATTCTTGGAGGTAGAACCAATCCGCTGTTATCACCATGAACCATGATTATAGCACCGATAATTCTTGTGGAAAGTCCCCAAGAGGTCTGATGTACATATTGTAGTTGGTTGTTCTTATCTGTGTATTGAATATCAAATGCTTTGGCAAAACCATCTCCGAAATCATGACTGGTTCCTGATTGCAACGCCTTACCATCATGCATCATAGCCTCGATTGTGTAGGTGGCTTCTGCTCCAGCGAACTTTTCCTTATCGGATTTCCTGCCCTTAAGCATTGGAATCGCAAGTACCTTTTCACAGAAATCTGCATATACATTAAGCATCTGAATTGTTCTCTCGTTCGCCTCTTCCTTTGTAGCATGGGCAGTATGTCCCTCCTGCCATAAAAATTCAGTCGAGCGAAGGAAAGGTCTTGTGGTCTTCTCCCATCTAACTACGGAGCACCATTGATTATATAATTTTGGCAGGTCACGATATGACTGAATTATATTAGAATAAAAATCACAGAATAGGGTTTCTGAAGTGGGGCGCACACACAGTCTATCCTGAAGCTTCTCATCTCCACCATGGGTAACCCATGCAACCTCGGGGGCAAAGCCCTCCACATGGTCCTTCTCCTTCTGTAGAAGGCTCTCAGGAATGAATAAAGGCATATAGACATTCTCCACGCCGGTCTCCTTAAAATCAGAATCTAATTGTCTTTGAATATTCTCCCAAAGAGCATAACCATATGGGCGTATAATCATACAACCCTTCACGCTAGAATATTCAATAAGCTCTGCTTTTTTAACAACATCTGTGTACCACTGTGCAAAATCCTCCTCCATTGAAGTGATTTCCTCAACCAATTTCTTTTCCTGTGCCATAATATCCTCTCCTTCATAAATCCTCCTCACGTTGGAGGTTTAATTTTTATAATTGCAATTTTTCATAGGACGCAATTTCTATTAAACAAAAAAAGCCCTTCATCCCACAAAGGGACCGAAAGACTCGGCGTTACCACCCTAATTAGCTTATAAGCTCCTGCTTATTCGCTCTCTCTTTACCGTTAACGCCGGTTATACGTTGTACTTGGGGATATCATCCTTCATACAAAGCTCCAAGGGCCGGTTCAAAAACCACTGCATAAGAAGCTCGCACCATAACTTCTCTCTCTGATATGCCTTTGTTTTCTACTATTCCTTATCAACGCCAGTTAATGTACTTTATTTTATTCCAGATTTTCGCCTTTGTCAAGTGTGTATAACCCATCACCACTATTTGTGTCTAAATCCTTCTTCTCATTTATTCCCTTAAGAACAGTTATAATTATGATAAGACCCACAGGTCCAAGAATAAATCCAGCTATACCAAATAGCTTCAGGCCGATATACATTGATATTAGTGTATATAAGGGCCTAATTCCAATTCTATTACCGATGAGCTTGGGTTCTGCCACCTCACGTATAATTTGACAGAGAAGATATACAGTTATTAGGACCGCTGCTGCAAAAATATTACCGTTTATTAGCATGGCAATACTCCACGGTATTAATATCATTCCGCTTCCTATAAGTGGTAAAGCATCTAGGATAGCAATTAGTATTCCCAATAACAAAGCATATTCATTTCTTATTATGACCAGTCCTGTTACACAGCACACTGCCACAAGAACCATAATTAGAAGCTGTGCCCTTAGATATGCTATCCCTGCGTCTGCCAATCTCGCAGTAACCTTGTTGATGTCAATATACAGATTGGAGTTTTCATATTTCTTTCTAAGCTCAGGTGCTTCCTTAATTATTAGAATTGCAGATATGAGTATTATCAAAAGAATTCCTACAAAGGCAATGATTTTCACAGTAAAGCTTACAGTCCGCGTAGTAATGCCTGGAATAAAGTCCGTTTTAACCTTATCAACCATTTTCAGTATATTATCATCCACTGTCGCGCGAGCACTTCCCACTGTAAGTCCTAAGATTTCATCACAGTTGCTGCAAATATTATCGAGCTTACCTGCCAGTATGCTTAAATAAGCCGGGATGTTCCTAGCGAAGTTTACCAGCTGCTTTACTAATAGGTTTCCCAAATAATAGAAACCCAAGCCAGTAATAATGAGCAATAACAGAAGAGATGCCGACCCTCCAATCGTTCTTGGAATCTTGGCTTTTTTGTAAAGAAATTCTGTGCTCGGGCGTAAAACCCATGCCAATAAATATGCAAATAAAAACGGTAATATAAGAGGCAGTATAAAACGAAATCCTAAATAAACAGCAAGAGTAATAATAACTAACATTAAAAGCAGCTTTACTCTTTCATTCATATCCTCCCAGATTTTCATTCTTAACCTCCCCAAGTCAATATTTTTTAGCCGAAAGAAGCGCACCAATGCTAATTTTGCTATCGAGTAAATTAAAAAGAGAATTCATTTTTTATGAATCCTCTTATCTTTATTTTTTGTTATATGCATTTTTATATCCTCGGGGATAATTTGAAATAAAAAGGATATATTATCTTCTTTAGAGCTTTTTTTCAATAATAAAAATTAACCCTCAACATTTTCTATCTGAATATAGCTTACGCTAGCAAAAAGTGCCGCCTTGGCTAAATCTAAATCCTCTATTACACTAAATCCATCATCCTGCTTCTTTACTTTAATAACTCTATCTTTTATTTGTGTTTTGTCTTTAAGGCCATTAATCATATCACCAAGACGAGATTTTTCTTCCTCATCACTAAATTCCTCAAATTTTAAACATTTAGGAGAGACCAGTCTTTTGCTCGCCTTTTGCGGATTAGCGTAGAATTCCCTCGCTTCCTCTATTATAATATTGGCGATGGTATCTGGGTCGCAGTAGGTACCATCTATAATTAGATTATAATTTGAAAAATCCATATAATTCAGATTGTAGATGTCCTTATAGCGTATCCTTTCCGTATTAGCTCTTTCGGCAAGCAAGGCCTTCGCTTCCTCAATAGAAGAATATTTCTCCACAGAGCCTCTTTGGTCATTCATTACACGATATGCCGCCACATCAAGACTTACAGAGACGAAAACCTTAAAGGAAAACTCTACAAAATGCCATGCAAGTCTAGAGTCAAATATAATATTCTTGTCCTTGTTTTCTCTTGAGATACGGGCAGTTTCATCATCAATCATATTATCGTATTTTCGATCACTCATCATTAATTGATTAAGCTCTAGGGTACTTAGATTCATCTGCTTGGCCAGCTCTCTCTGAACCTTTCCCGTTGAATAAACCTCGAAATTGTATTTTTCACTAAGAAGCCTTGCTACAGTTGATTTACCGCTTCCTAGATTACCTGTAATTGTAATATGCATTTGAATTCCTTCCTTTTCGGGACATTTTTATTTATGTATTATATCTGACTTAACCATAAAATACAACACCCTAGTACCTGCTTAAGGTATAGATACTAGTCTACACTCTTCATAGTTATGAGATTAGCCTGAAGCATAGCCACTTCATCTTTATCATGAGTAATAATTATAAGTGTTTTATTTTTTGTGTTTTCCTTTACATAATTAATAGCCTGAATTTTTAACTCTTCATCCAATCCCTTAAAGGGTTCATCCATAATTAGCACATCAAATTCCGACAGTATCGCTCTTACCATTGCTACCCTTCTTCTCATACCTCCGCTTAAGGCTTTAACCGGCTTACCTGCATACTCTGTTAGGCCGATCTGAGACAAATGCTCCTCGGACCTTACTTTAGTCACATCCTTATTACTGACAAGCATTATATTCTTTATGGCATCCCAGTGCTCTATTAATCGATCTTCTTGAAATACAGCCGATATCTTCTTATCCGAAAGACCTGTTATTTCTCCGGAATCGGGTTCGAGTAGCCCCATAAGTATATATACCAATGTGGTTTTTCCAACACCTGAAGCTCCCATAATGCAGGTATCTAAGCCCTCATGAAATGACATTGTGACATTGTCAAGCACCTGCTGCCCATTAAAGCTTTTACATATATTATTCACCTTAATGTCCATAATAGATCCCCTTCTTGTTAATTAAGCGTTTTGCTTTGAATATTGCCATAGTATCTAAGAATTCTCATCATGGTTTTTTCGAACAATACACTTAATAATATAATTACCACTGTCCAGGCAAAAAGCTCCTTTATCATAAGATAAAGCTTCGCCTCATAAAGATATAAACCTATAGAATTTGCCGGTCTTCCTATAACCTCGGCGGCTATACCGGATTTAAAACTAAAGCCAAGTCCGATTGATATCGCCGATACCACAAAGGGCATAACAGTAGGAAAATATATAGCCTTAATCCGCTTCCATCCACCTATATCAAATACCTTGGCCATCTCCAGTAGCTTATCATCTGTACTTTGCAGTCCATGCAATATATTTGAAAATGATACAGGTAGCACCATTAAAAACGAAATTAGTATCGATAAATTAACTGAGCTTATCCAGACTAAAGCCAATATAATGAAGGATGCAACCGGGGTTGCTTTTATCACCTTCATTAGAGGTGAAAATACCTCATATATCACTTTGCTTTTATAGGATAAGGTAGCAAGCACTGCCCCTGTAGTTAACCCCAGGAAAAAGCCCAAGATTATACGTATAAATGAATTGGCTATGCCAAACCAAAATCCTGCCCTCTTACCAAGGTCAAGAGTAGTCAGAAGAACACTTTTTGGAGATGGTAGAAAAAGCTCTTGATTGATTATTCTGCTTAATAAGTCCCACACAAATATCCAAAAGCATAGGACAAGTAGCTTTATGGCAAAGCTTTTAATCCTGCTAGCGCTTGTATTCTTATCAGTGCTTACATTTTTATCTTTCATATCCATCTCCTTTACAGCATAATAAGCCGATTAGTTGACGTGGTAGAAGTCGCCAGCGGGTAGTGCACCCCCGACTGCCTTTGGATTCTGCTCAAACAAGACATTTAGATAGCTCTTTACCATATCCTTCATTTCTTCATTTCTTATTAAGGTAATATTACAATATGGTAAGGCTTTCTTTGCAACAGCTGCTTTAAAGAGTCCAAACTTTTCCACAAGCTTTGCTGCCTCTTCAACTTCACTATTTACAAAATTTGCGCTGTCCTCATACTCGTTTAAAAACTCCTCTACTGCTTCAGGATTGTTATTAAGAAAGTCACTGTTTACTACTACTACACCAGTAACCACTCCACTGTTTTCGTTTTCTTCTGTCCATTCCTTTTCGATATCCAGTGCAATACGTACTTTATCATTATTCATCATAACTGTGGTTACAAAGGGCTGAGGTAGCATAGCTATGGCATCCGTGGCACCCTCAAGCATCGCTGCCACCTCAGTAGCTTCTGTTTTATACTCAATTGTTACGTCCTTTTCCGGATCCAATCCATATAAGCTAAGCAAGTAATTAAGTGTATACTGGGGTGTGGTTCCAAAGCCTGTGGAGTATATTGTCTTCCCTTTAAGATCCTCTACAGAATTAATTGTGTTACCAGTTTCTACGATATATAATACTCCGAGAGTATTTATCCCAGCTATTTTGATTTTCCCCTCTGTCTTATTATATAACACCGAAGCCAGGTTGCATGGAACAGCAGCAATATCAAACTCTCCCTTTACTAAGCCTGTACTTATAACATCCGCTTCCCCTGCTACAGTAAAATTATAGTCGTTGGCTGTATTACCACCCTCTGCATCTTCCATTAGCTTTACCATCCCCATGCCTGTGGGTCCTTTTAAAGCGGCAATATTAATCTCTATTTTTTCTTTATTTTCCACAGTCTCTTTTGTACCCTTGTCACAGCCGCTAAGAGCCGAAAAGGTTAATATTAGTATTGTAGCTATTATCATGAGATATTTAATTCTTATTTTTGCTTTCATTTTATTGATAGCCTCCTGTTTTATTTTTTAGAATATATAGTCTTCACACTGATTCCCTCTATCATTCCCAGCTTTCCTGCAAGGGTACTGATAATATCCTGCTCAGCATGAATCACTATACTGATGATACTGATATTCTTTTCACGGTAGGGTATTCCCATTCTGCCGATTATGTTTTCACCATACTCATGAAGCAGATTGTTTAGCTTCTCTACCGAATCAGTTTCCTCTACTATAATTCCTATCTGAGCAATTCTCTTCTCCATATATTTACCTCCGATCGTGCTAGCATCAACAAAACGCGTGAGTGTGCATCCCTGCGGAGCCTTTTTAGTTGAATAGGACGAACTTTCCTATTCAATTAAAAAGCCCTATGCCATAGACACTTCATTGCCAATGGACATAGGGCTAAATAAAATTAAGCAAACAGCAAAAAGATCCTTATTCTTCGGGCGTCCCCTACGATCAGGTACTTCTTATTTTATCTTCCTATGCCTCTCTGTCAGGTATCCCTTCTAAATTGGCTTTGCTTATCTTAGCATATTGTGAAATTTTTGTCAATAAGCAAGAATAAATTTTATTATTGTCCTTGCTTATCTTTTATTTATATGTTACTAGACTTTAAACCTATAACCCACTCCCCAGATGGTTTCTATATACTGAGGTTTTGAGGTGTTATATTCTATTTTTTCACGAATTTTCTTAATATGAACCGTTACAGTTGCTATATCTCCGATAGATTCCATATCCCAGATGTCTCTGAAGAGCTCATCCTTGGTATATACATGATTAGGATTCTCAGCCAAAAATGTTAAGAGGTCAAATTCCTTTGTTGTAAATATTCTCTCCTCGTCATCAACAAACACTCTTCTGGCCGTCTTATCAATCTTAAGGCCCCTTATCTCTATAACTTCATTTTCTTTCTGACCTGACCCAATTAATCGCTCATATCTGGCAATGTGAGCCTTTACCCTGGCAACGAGCTCACTGGGGCTAAATGGCTTTGTAATATAATCATCAGCTCCTATTCCCAGTCCACGAATTTTATCAATATCTTCCTTCTTCGCGGACACCATAATAATCGGAATGTTTTTTTCTTCCCTAATCCGTTTGCAGATTTCAAAGCCATCCATATTAGGAAGCATCAAGTCCAGGATAATTAGGTTAAAATCCTCCTTAAGAGCTCTCTCTACGCCCACATCCCCAGTAGTAGATACCTCCACTTCAAAGCCTGAAAGCTCTAAGTAATCCTTCTCAAGCTCAGCTATGGCTAATTCATCTTCAATTATTAGAATCCTTTTCATCCCATTCCTCCTAGGTAAACTCCAAATTTAAATTACATTCAACGGAGGAATTTTCCTCC
>CAZDWP010000017.1:11525-16065 GCA_964508985.1 uncultured Herbinix sp.
TTCCTCCTAGGTAAACTCCAAATTTAAATTACATTCAACGGAGGAATTTTCCTCCATCCTAAACAGCCTTTTTGAGTGTAAAGCTTATGGTCGTGCCCTTATTCTTCTGGCTCTCCACCCATACTTTTCCGAGGTGATCCTCAATTACTTTCTTTGCTATGGCAAGACCCAAGCCGCTACCACCTGATTTTGTGCTTCTTGAGGCATCTGCTCTATAGAAGCGATCAAATATAAATGGTAATTCCCCTTCATCAATCCCTAGTCCGTTATCCTCTATATCGACCCTGACAGATTCCTCGTTATCCATTATTCTAATCTTTATAATACCCTCTGGCTTATCCATATATTTTACAGAATTACTTATAATATTATGAATAACTCTTTTTAGTTGTTCTGCATCGGCAACCACCTTAACATCATGGTTTACAAGATTTTCATAGACTACTTTTATGTTCTCAACCTCTAGCTCAAGGTATAAATCTTCGACACAGTCTTCAAAATATTCAGCCAAACTGATATCACTAAATGAATAGGGTATTGTATTGCAGTCTATCTTAGCATAATAGGCAAGCTCATCCACCAGTGCCGACATATCATTTGCCTTCATATATATGGTCTTTAAGTACTTATTCTGTTTCTCCTCAGTGCCCGCTACACCATCAATCAGTCCCTCCGAGTATCCTTTGATAGCAGTTAGGGGTGTTTTTAGATCATGGGATATGTTACTAACCAGCTCCTTAATATCCTCCTCATACTTGAGTCTATCATCAATAAGTCTCTTTAAACGCAATCTCATGCTCTCAAAATCGTCGCATAGCTGGCCGATTTCGTCCTTTGTAACAGCGGTTACGGAGTAATCCAAATCGCCTTCCTTAATATGATCCGTTGCTACCCTAAGAATATTTAAAGGCTTAAGTATGCTCCGATATATCCAGAAAATTAAAAGGCTTGCAGTAAAAAACAATATTATGATAAAGGATATCATGGTTTGCGTAGCAACCGCCTTAATCTGTGGCATAAGAACATTCAAATCTGTAATAACAAATATTGTTCCCATACTATTGTCTGTAAATATGAAGTCCTGTAATTTAACAAGAAATGGGTTCTTGCCTCCCAAATAGATTCCACCATCGACATCGGTACTTGCTGTTCCATAGTTCGGAAGTAAGCTCCCTATCATATCACGTTTTTCTTCATCTCCTACATATATTAATTCATCATTCTTTCTCACGGCTAAAAAGGAGTGTTTTGATTCCAGCATCTCATTAATCTCAACATAGTAATCCATATCGCTTAGCTTCTCTGAAGAATTTAATGAATGCAACTTAATCTCATTAAATATTCCCCTTGTAACTCTATTGAGAATTTGAATAGGATTTGTGATTACCTGTATGGTCTTTGCCTCCACATCATAGGATTCATGAATCGAATCCATCTGAAATCGAACTATAGTCCCAGCGGCTATAGATATCAAAATAACAGGCATGGCTATCATAATAAGAAACGCAATAATCAATCTATGTTTAAGCTTCATATTTCACCTTTCCAATCTACAAATAAGTATATCATATATATGTAAACCATGCATCTAAAGGATTTATGCTAAACATAAAGTTTTTATGAATTAACTGTGATCTAATATCAGAAATATTTACTTTAAATAAGCTTTAAGTTCATCTACCTTATCAAGTCTTTCCCATGTGAAATCCCTATCATCTCTTCCGAAATGTCCATATGAGGCTGTCTTCTTATAAATAGGCCTTCTTAGGTCAAGCATCTTTATAATCCCTGCAGGACGAAGGTCAAAATGCTTTCTAATAATTGAAACCAACTCGGCATCAGAAAGCTTACCGGTACCGAAGGTATCAATCATAACGGATGTAGGCTCAGCTACCCCTATAGCATAGGAAAGCTGTAGTTCACAACGCTTAGCTAGTCCAGCTGCTACAATGTTTTTGGCAGCATAGCGTGCTGCATAGGCTGCAGAGCGATCAACCTTCGTACAGTCCTTACCTGAAAAAGCTCCTCCACCATGTCTTGCATAGCCACCATAAGTATCAACTATGATTTTTCTACCAGTAAGACCGCTATCTCCATTTGGTCCTCCTATAACAAACCTTCCGGTGGGATTAATATAAAATCTTGTTCTTTCATCTATCAACTCCTGAGGTAACACATCATCTAATACATACTTCTTAATATCTTCTCTTAACTTCTCTATAGACACTTTTTCATCATGCTGAGTAGATAATACTACTGCGTCTAAATGTATAGGATGGCCGTCTTCATCATACTCTACGGTAACCTGAGATTTACCGTCAGGTCTTAGATAATCTAATATGTTTTCCTTTCTAACTTGAGAAAGTCTATGTGTTAACTCATGGGCAAGAAATATAGCATATGGCATATATCCCTTGGTCTCATCGGTTGCATAACCGAACATCATCCCTTGGTCTCCTGCTCCAATAAGTGACATGTCCTTATCATCAGTTAGGTTTTCCTTGGCTTCATATGACTTGTCCACTCCAAGAGCGATGTCCAATGATTGTTCATTTAGTGAGACTATTACCCCACAGGTGTCTGCATCAAAACCGTACTTTGCTCTGTCATATCCAATGTTTTTAATGGTTTCTCTTACTATTTTTTGTATGTCCACATAGCCCTGTGTTGTAATCTCACCCATTACAAGTACCAATCCTGTTGTGATAGCCGTTTCACAGGCTACTCTACTCATGGGGTCCTGTTTTAGTAGTTCGTCTAATATTGCGTCTGAAATTTGGTCACAGATTTTATCTGGATGACCTTCTGTTACCGATTCTGAAGTAAATAATCTTTTTTCCATGTTTTTTCCTCCGCTTTCTAATATTTTTTACAATGAGTTCAAATCGTACTGTACGATATCTATTATAATAAAATAAGTCCACGATAAGTGGACTTGATAATCTTAATCAAATCCCCTTATTGTTCGATTGCTCGCTCAGGTTGGCACCTTCCGTATAAAGGGGTTGCCGTGACATCACAGAGCCTTACCTCTCCGTCACTCTGAATAAGAGAAATTATATATATGATGATACGCTTTATTATGTCACTAGTCAAGTTAAACATTGACTTTTTGATGTTTTATAACTATACTGAAATAAAACTCCTAGTGTATTTATATGCATAAAGAATCAATGAGAAAGGAGCGCCAATACATATACTGTGGCTGATGTGATTCTATGAATATCATAAAGATTTTAACATCACAAGCTATACCCGGAATGGTTGTTTCGGACGATGTATATACGAAAGATCTTCATCTTGTAATTAGTAAGGACACAACACTTACGGATAGGATCATAACTCGGCTCGAATTTTATTCAATAACAGATTTCTCAGTGTATTCAGACGACAGCTTAATGGAGGTTGCGAAAAATTACGTTGAGAACACCTTTTATAGTGAAATAAAAAGAAGCGATACCTTCAAGCGTTTTCATAAAACATATCGAAATACAGTCAATCATTTTAAAGGTTCTATTGATAATCTTATTGTAAGTAATGAAGATGTGGATCCTGATAAGCTCTTAGCTGATGTCAGTAAAATATTGTTTCAATGTAATACCAACATTGAACTTTTTAATATGCTACATTGCTTGAGAGAATATGATGACACCACCTACATTCATAGTCTAAATGTGTCACTAATATGTAATATATTGGGCAAATGGCTCAATTTTATGCCCGAGGATTTAGAGGTTGTTACTCTATGCGGCTTGCTACATGATATAGGAAAGCTCCTGATTCCAAATAGTATAATTTCAAAACCAGCAAAACTTACTAATGAAGAGTTTGCTCTTATAAAAACTCATACCATTAGGGGGTATAATTTATTAAAAGAAAAGAATGCGGATGACAGAATTAAGAATGTTGCATTAATGCATCATGAACGATGTGATGGTAGCGGTTATCCAAACGGACTGGTAGAACATGAAACTGACCCCTTTGCTAAGCTGGTAGCAATTGCCGATGTATATGATGCCATGACCTGTGCAAGAGTATATAGAGGTCCCTTATGTCCCTTCGAGGTTATCAGCCTTTTTGAAACAGAGGGCTATTTAAAATATGACACAAAATATCTCCTCACCTTTTTGGAAGGAATAGTACAGACATATATTAATAATAATGTCCGCCTAAGCAATAATATGGAAGGAGAAATAGTTCTGATTAATAAATTTGAGCTGTCAAGACCTATAGTAATGGTTGGTGGCGATTTTATAGATCTAACTAAGCATCGTAACCTATATATAGAGGCTCTCGTATAGAAAGAACGGAAAGACAAAGGGGACGTATCATCTCTTATGATATGTCCCCTTTGTCTTTCCGTTCTTATATTAGCTTACTTTAAGCTTGAATTTTTTAATGGCTTTTAAATCATTTGAATCCACCTTAGCGATTGCTGCTCCTAGCTTCTGTATCTTACTTTCAAAATTCTCATAGCCTCGCTCGATATATTCTACATTCTCAACTATTGTATAGCCTTCAGCCATAATGCCCGCCATAA
>CAZDWP010000018.1:0-16020 GCA_964508985.1 uncultured Herbinix sp.
AGGAGGATTGGAATGTTAGAGAATCTAGAAAAGATTAAGCAACAGTTTAGTGAAGAGCTTAATGCAGTTATTTCAAATGCAGAGCTTGAGAAAATCAGGGTATCCTTCCTTGGTAAAAAAGGATTGGTAACGGAGCAGCTAAAAAATCTCCGTGATTTGACCCCCGAAGAGAAAAAAACGGCCGGTATGCAGGTGAACAAACTAAAGAATGAGATTGAGCAAGCCATCGTCGAGTATCAAAAAACTCTGGAAGAGAAGGAATATCTTCAGGAAATCGAGAATTCAGAGCGCTATGACTATACTATTCCAGGAGCAAGAGACGCAGGAACCCTTCATCCCATATCGATTATTCAGAAACAAATTGAAGATATATTCAAGACTATGGGCTTTATTATAGAGGATGGGCTAGAGATTCAGACAGAGTACAACAACTTTGAAGCGGTAAACATTCCGAAGAACCATCCCGCAAGAGATATGCAAGACACATACTATTTGGAAAATGGCCAGCTGCTAAAGACTCATACATCAGCAGCTCAGAACACCATTATGAAGAAATACGGTGCTCCAAAGACAGGGGAGCCCTTAAGAGTTCTATTTCCCGGAAGATGCTTTAGAAATGAGAATTTAGATGCCAGTCATGAGAATACATTCTTTCAACTAGAGGGTATGATGATTGGTGATGATATATCCATATCAAACTTAATTTATTTTATGAAGGTATTATTATCTGAGGTGTTTGAAAGAGATGTTAAGGTAAGGCTAAGACCAGGATTTTTCCCCTTCGTAGAACCGGGCTTTGAACTGGATATAAACTGTGCAATCTGTGGGGGTAGCGGATGTCCGACCTGTAAGCAGTCAGGATGGCTTGAGCTATTGCCCTGTGGTATGATTCATCCGAATGTACTTCGCATGGGAGAAATTGATCCTGAAAAATACACAGGCTTTGCTTTTGGTCTTGGCTTAACAAGACTTGCCATGATGAAGTACAATATTAAAGACATTCGTCTGTTCAATAGCGGCAATATAAAGCAGCTTAGACAGTTTACACGATAGGAGGGAGGCTAATATGTTAATATCAATGAATTGGATTTCAGAATTTACAGATCTTAGCGGAGTGGATATGAAGGAGCTTATTAATCGCTTTACCTTATCTACCGCCGAGGTTGAAGATATATTTGAGATGGGTAAGAACATCAAGGATGTAGTTGTAGGAAAGATTATAGAGATTAACAACCATCCTAACTCACAGAAATTACACCTTGTAAAGGTGGATATAGGTAGTGAAGTGGTAGAGGTAGTCTGCGGTGCACCTAATGTATTTGTGGGGGCAGTCGTTCCCTTTGCAAAGCTTGGAGGCCGTGTAGGAGAATTGGAGATTAAAGAGGTTCCTATAGCTGGAGTTGTCAGTTGTGGTATGTGCTGCTCTGAGAAGGAGCTTGGAATAAGTGATGATCATTCAGGCCTTATGATAATTGAAGAGGATTATCCTCTTGGTACTGACATTAAGGAGTTCATGCAGCTAGAGGACATTGTATTTGAAGTAGATAATAAATCACTTACAAATCGTCCTGATCTCTGGGGTCATTATGGAATTGCCAGAGAAATTGCCGTTCTTAATAAAAGACCTTTAAAACCCCTAGAAGTAGCTGATACTAGCATGTATAAAGAATTAACATCCATCGATCTTCAGGTGCTTGATAATCAAAGGACATATCGCTTTAGCTGTATTACCATGGACAATATTAAGAAGAAAAAATCTCCGACTAATATGAGAATTCGCCTGACCTATTGTGGTATGCGTCCTATAAATCTTCTCGCTGATCTAACTAATTACCTTATGATGGAGATCGGACAGCCAATGCATGCCTATGACAACAGAAAGGTAAAGGATATAAGAGTTAAGACATTTTTAGAGCCTTTCGATTTCTTAACCCTAGATGAAGTAACAAGAAAGATTGATTCAGATACCTTGATGATTTGTGACTCTAAGGAGCCTATAGGTATAGCAGGAGTTATGGGCGGAGAGCTATCATCCATATCTGATGATACTAGCTCAGTGCTACTTGAGTCTGCTAATTTTGACGGTGCTGGTGTCCGCAAATCCGCAACTAGGATGGGACTAAGAACAGATGCAAGCTCCAGATACGAGAAAACATTAGATCCGGAAATGACAGTGATAGCCATAGAGCGTTTCGTGAAGCTATTAATGGATATAGACCCCGGAGTCAAGGTGACTTCCTGTCTTACAGATTCATATGTACAGCGTTATGAGACCATTACTATCGACTTTGATAAGTCATATGTGGATAAATACACAGGTATAGATATTTCTTCGGATATGATTGAAGAGACCTTATCTGCTCTTGGATTTGAAGTTAGTAGAAAGGGAGATTCCTTTAGTGTTCTAGTTCCCTCATGGCGTGCTACTAAGGATGTTTCTTTGAAGGCAGATATAGTCGAGGAGATTACCCGTATCTATGGATATGCTAATTTTGATATCTACTCCACCAAGAGCCTTCTTACACCTATACGCCATAGCGTGGAAAGAGATAATGAATATAGGATGAAGGTATTGCTATCAGATAAGTATGATATGAATGAGGTTCACAGCTATATCTGGTATGAAAATAAGATTAATAAGGAATTGGGCATTCATACAGAGCCAAATATAAGAATAGTAAACTCAGTTACAGCCGAGAATGATACTATTCGCTCCACAATCATCCCAAGCTTGCTTGGCTTTGTTCATAAAAATGTAGATGGAAGTCCCGAGGTGGCCATGTATGAGATCGGCCGTGTTGCCGATGGACTTACCAAGGACGGCCTATGCAATGAGAAGAAACGCTTAGGTATAGTAATTGCAAGCAAATTACTTAGCGAGAAGGAAGTGTTCTTTAAGCTAAAGGAAGCTATAGAGCAGGTGATCTTGGATATAAAGAATATTACTCCAGTATTCCTAGAGAATAACACAATTAATGAATATAATTATGTTCATCCTATTAATTCTGCGGGTATACAATTAAAGGATCAGGAGATCGGATACTTATCAGCTCTTAATCCCAAAATAAGAAACAACATAGACAAGAAGCTAAATGTAGCATTTGCAGAGATTGATATTGATGATCTGAATACAATAGATGCGGCAACACTTGAATATAAAGAAGTTTCCAAATATCCCGGTGTAACCGTAGACCTAAGTCTTCTTGTAAAGAAGGATGTTCGCTATGATACACTTTCAAGGTATATCAAGATGTATCCATGCCAATACCTTGACAGATACTATCTTGTAGATATATTTGAGGATGAAAAGCTTCAAGACATGAAGAGCGTAACAGTTCGCTTCGAATTTGTATCCATGGAACGCACACTAGAAAGCCACGAAATTCAAAACATGGTAGACGGCCTACTGACCATACTGAAAGGTAAAAACATCGAACTGAGATAGACATATTTTCGCGATAGGTACCAGGCACCAACCCAATTTTCTGCCCCAGCAGGTGCCTGGTACCGCACTTCACCAACCCAATTTTCTGCCCCAGCAGGTGCCTGGTACCATTTTTGGAATATTTTAACTGGTCCCTGTATATTAATTTTCTGAAAGGGTGAAAGCTGGAAGAAGATTATGAAGCATATAGGGACCAATTCTATTGAGACAATGAGGCTGATACTTCGCAAATTCAGACCTGAGGATACATTTGATATGTATAAGAACTGGGCAAGTGATATAGAGACCTTAAAATATCTACCATGGGGACCCCATAGTGATGTAAATGTGACTCATAGGCGAATACTAAGCTGGATGGAGAACTATAAACAAGCAGATGCGTATAATTGGGCTATATATTTAAAATCCGACAGACAGGTAATCGGCTCTATCAGCGTGGAGATGTCCAATAATAAGGAAAAGAGCTGCGAAATAGGATATTGTATAGGCAAGAGCTACTGGGGAAGAGAGCTAGTAGCGGAGGCATTAAGGGCGGTTATGCATTATCTTTTTAATGAAGTTGGTTATAGGAAGATATTTGCAAAGCATGATACACATAATACCGCATCCGGCAGAGTAATGCAAAAGGCAGGGATGCATTATGAAAAGACAATACATAATGTCGGTCGAAGACGAGATGGAAGCTTGTATAATCTGGATATGTATGTGAAATATTATAATGATTGAATACTTTCTGAAATTTTGCTAATATATTCTTATAAGTTAACAGAAAATAATACAAGCATTAAAGAACCGCTATATTTAAAAAACTAAGAGAAAGAGGGTTATGAAATGTTAAAGGAATTTAAGAAATTTGCACTTCGCGGTAATATGATTGATTTGGCAGTAGGTATTATTATTGGTGGAGCTTTTAATTCCATCGTGAATTCTTTGGTAAATGACATTATTATGCCACTACTGGGAGTGTTTACAAAGAATATTAATTTCAGAGATTGGTTTATTGCCCTTGACGGAATGAATTATGAGACATTAGCAATAGCGGAGGAAAAGGGAGCCGCTGTAATAAAATACGGCCTATTTCTCTCAAACATCTTAAACTTTGTTATTATGGCATTCGTGGTATTTTTGATTGTAAGATGGATCAACAAGCTAAGAAAGCCAGAAGCACCTGCAGCTCCTACTACGAAGAAGTGTCCTTATTGTTATTCTGATATACATCCTGATGCAACGAAATGCTCACATTGTACAGCTGATGTTACAAAATAAATAAGCATATGATATCATCTTGAATGAGAGTTATGAACAGAGAGGATTTTGATGAATAAATTCAATGGATATATGGCAGGAGTAAATCTAGGCGGTTGGATATCGCAGTACCGCGAGGCAAAAAAAGAGCATTTTTATTCCTTTATAACTGAAGCAGATATTGCTCAGATTGCCGGTTGGGGCATGGACCATGTAAGGCTACCCATTGATTATATGGTGCTTGAAGATGATAAAAACCCATTCACATATATGGAAGAAGGCTTCTCATATGTGGACTCTTGTATCGAATGGTGTGAAATGCATAATTTGAATATCATACTGGATATTCATAGAGCCCCGGGATATGCCTTCCATTCATTAAGCGACAACAAGCTTTTTGAGAATGAACATATGCAAGAGCGATATATTAAGCTTTGGCAGGCATTTGCTAAAAGGTACTTAAGCTACGGAGGTAATCTGGTATTTGAGCTCCTTAATGAGATAGTGGAGCCTAACAGTGACAGGTGGAATCAGCTTAGTAAGAAGGCTTTGGCAGGTATTCGTGAGATTGACAAAGAGCGCATTATAATTATAGGTGGTAATCATTATAATAGTGTGAATACACTTCATGAGCTGGACCGGATAGAGGATGATAATCTGGTATATAACTTTCATTTTTACGAGCCACACATCTTTACACATCAAAAAGCAAGATGGGAGCCTTTACTTAAGGACATAGATGAAATTATGTATCCCTCGGGTAATGATATGTATAAGGTCTACCTTTCAAAAACTGATAATTTCAAGAACCACTATGCCTTCGATAAAGTAGTAGATAAGGAATACCTTCGAAGATATCTACAGCCTGCTCTTGACTTTGCCAAGGAGCGAAACTGTACTCTGTACTGCGGAGAGTATGGTGTAATAGAGCATGCTCCCATAGAAGGCAACCTCAGATGGCATAAGGATCTTAGTGAATTACTTATTGAATATGGAATTGGTAGAGCCGTTTGGTCCTACAAGCTTATGAGCTTTCCGCTGGTGGATAAGGATTCTGCTATCATTTACAAAGAGCTGATTGATATAGTTAGTAGAAAGTAAAATTAAGTTTAATGAAGTCTACCATTATATTTAAATTCATAATATACATAATCTTATGCTACAAGTAGATACTTTTGCTTGTGGCATAGTTTTTATCATTATGTAATAACCTTAATCTTATTACATAGAATAAGATAAATGTTACATGTTGTATGCTTAACCATAAATTGATATAATCATGATAAGCAGATTTAAATCGATACCGAAGCTATTGGAGATCCTAATCTGCTTATCAATAGAATAGGATTGGAATTGGAGAGATATTATGCTTAGAATTTTTTACCCAAAAAGAATCGCAGACTCACCTTATGTAATTGATTTTGATAAATTATACAAAGAGGGATATAGAGGTATTATCTTTGACATTGATAACACCTTGGTTGAGCATGGAGCAGATGCAAGTCCAAGGGCAATAGAGCTTATTGCAAGCCTACAAAAAATCGGGTTTAAGGTATGCCTGATTTCCAATAATAAAGAGGAACGGGTTATTAGATTTAATAAAGATATTAATGTAAATTATATTCATAATGCCAACAAGCCTGCTAAGAAGAGTTTTATCAGAGCAATAAAGCTTATGGATACTACCATTAAGAATACTGTATTTATCGGAGACCAGCTCTTTACTGACATATTTGGTACTAATAGGATTGGGATGATGTCTTATTTTGTGAAGCCTATCGGGCCCAAGGAAGAGATACAGATTGTATTTAAGCGAAAGCTTGAAAGGATAGTCCTTAAGTATTATAGAAGAGATTTAAGAAGAGGAAAAATCAAAAAGGTATAGAGCATTTTACTTATATTCAAAGGGGCAAGGGATGTTGGCAGATAATATAATTTTAATTGGATTTATGGGATCGGGAAAGACTAGTGTAGGCAACAAACTAGCCGAGAGTATAGGGTATGACTTCAAGGATACCGATGAATTGATTGTGTCAGATGAAGGCATAGAGATACAGGAGATTTTTCTTAATCATGGGGAAGAGATGTTTCGCAACATTGAGTCAAGGCTTCTATTGTCGATAGTGGATACTTTGGAAAGGACGGTGCTTTCTACAGGCGGAGGCATGCCTTTAAGAGATAAAAATGTTAAACTTTTGCGTGTTATGGGACAAGTAATATATCTACGGGCATCAAAGAACACGATAATTGACAGATTATCCGAGGATACTACAAGACCGCTTCTTAAGGGCGAAAATCCACAGGAAAAGGTAGAGAAGCTTCTTTCGGAAAGAGATCCAATATATGAGAAAGCAGCGGATATTATTATTGATACAGATGGTAAGAATATTGACGATATTGTAAAGGAAATACTCGGAGAGAGAAGGAGGTAAAGCCTCCGTTATTGGCTTTGCTATATTATGATTTATTGAGGAGGCTTAATGCATATGAAATTCTTAGTTATTAACGGTCCTAATTTGAACTTTCTGGGCATCAGGGAGAAAGGTGTATACGGTGACAGGAGCTATTCTGATTTAATAAACCTAATAGAGAAAAAGTCGGAGGAGCTTAATATTGAAGTCGAGACCTTTCAAAGTAATGGAGAGGGTAAAATTATTGATAGAATTCAGATGGCATATAATGAGAAGGTGGATGGAATAATTATTAATCCTGCCGCTTATACTCACTATAGCTATGCCATAAGAGATGCTCTTGCAAGTATAAGCCTTCCTAAGATAGAGGTTCATATTTCGAACATTCATCAAAGGGAAGAATTTAGACATACCTCCGTAACTGCACCAGTATGCGACGGTCAGATTGCCGGTCATGGTTTTGATGGATATATCATGGCTATGGAGGCTTTAGTCAAGCTTTGCAAGCAAAATTAATTTACTAGACATACATAAAAACATATAGGAGATGGAAGAACAAACATGGATAATTTTAAAAGGGTAGTGGAAATTAATCAAAACTTGAATATTGACGCAGTGCTAATATCTAATGGTAATAATATGCGTTATATCAGCGGATTTGCCGGTGAAACAGGATATCTATATATCTCAAAAAAGCATCATATGGTTATAACTGATTTTCGTTATACCTATCAGGCTGAGGCTGAGACAGAAGGATATGAAATTGTCACAATCGGTAGCGAAGGATATGAGAAAGCAATAAATGACATACTAAGAACGGATAATGTTAAACGCCTTGGATTTGAATCAAACGATATGCTGTATTCAAGATATGAGAATTTGATAGATCAGTTAGAGGTAGATGAACTCGTTCCTGTAAAGGATGAAATTACAAGGTTAAGAAGAATAAAGACTCCTAAGGAGTTGGAGTATATTAGTAAGGCTGAAGGTATTGGCGACAAGGTGTTCACAGAGATATTAACATTTATAAAGCCGGGTATGACTGAGCTAGAAGTAGCCGCAAGAATCGAATATCTATTAAAGCTATATGGAGGAGAGAAATTAAGCTTTTCTGCTATTGTGGCTTCAGGTGTGAATTCGTCAATGCCTCATGCGGTTCCCTCAAAAAAGAAGATAGAGGATGGAGATTTTCTTACTATGGATTACGGCTGTGTATATGAGGGGTATTGCTCTGATATGACAAGGACCATTGTAGTCGGCAAGGCATCAGATAAACAGAAGGAGATTTATAATATAGTTCTTGAAGCACAGCTGGCGGCATTGGATGCTATTAGAGCCGGCCTTAAGGGTAAGGATGTGGACAAGATAGCAAGAGATATAATATACAATGCTGGTTATGAGGGATGCTTTGGTCACGGACTCGGACACAGCGTAGGACTCTTCATTCATGAGAATCCCAGACTTTCACCAAGTGAGGAAGAGATCATTGAGGCAGGAATGATCCAGACAGTGGAACCCGGTATATATGTCAGAGGTTTTGGTGGTGTAAGGATTGAAGACCTTGTGGTAGTAACTGAGGACGGCTATGAAAATTATACTCATTCTGACAAATCGCTTATCGAATTGTAGGATGAGGTAAAAAATTGTTGCAAATAGTAATAGTTTATTATACACTTAGGTGTAGTTAATATTAAGGAGGAATTAGTATGGTATCAGCAGGCGAGTTCAGGAATGGGTTGACAGTCGAGATAGAAAATACAGTATACCAGATTATTGATTTTCAACATGTTAAGCCAGGAAAAGGTGCAGCCTTTGTTAGAACAAAATTAAGAGATATTAAAAATGGTGGCGTTACGGAGAAAACATTCCGTCCTACGGAGAAATTCCCGACGGCACATATAGACAGAAGTGATATGCAGTATTTATATAGCGATGGTGATCTGTATAACTTTATGAATGTAGACACATATGACCAGATCGCTATGAATAAGGAAGCTGTTGGTGACGCACTTAAGTTTGTTAAAGAGAATGAAATGGTTAAAATGCTTGCTC
Source organism: uncultured Herbinix sp. (assembly GCA_964508985.1). Classification (GTDB taxonomy): domain Bacteria; phylum Bacillota; class Clostridia; order Lachnospirales; family Lachnospiraceae; genus Mobilitalea. Next base: position 9,154 of record CAZDWP010000018.1, read on the forward strand.
ATAATGGATCTGTATTTGCTATTGAGCCTCCTCTATTTGTTGAGTTAGAGATTATTGAGACTGAGCCAGGCTTTAAGGGTGATACTGCTCAAGGTGCTACAAAGCCAGCAATTGTTGAGACAGGAGCTACAGTATATGTTCCTTTGTTCGTAAATCAAGGTGATAAAATCAGTATTGATACAAGAACCGGCGATTATATGAAAAGAGTATAGTTGCTCTTATAAGTGAGATAAATTTAAAAAGAAAAGCTGTTACATGATCGGGACAAATGTTTGGGCCGGACGGTAACAGCTATTTTCGAATAAGTGGATAGGTATACAGAAAATAAATTATTACTATACATAAAGGGGTGTCTATAATTTGAAGTCAAGGTTGTATTTTATTACCTCCATGCTTATCTTTGGGAGCATTGGCTTAATAGTTAAAGGAATTCCATTAACATCTGCTCAGATAGCCCTAATTAGAGGGGTAATAGGAAGCTTATTTCTTATTGCTACCGGACTTATTATGAAGAAGAGATTATCTATTAAAGCAATTAGAAGGAATTTCACATTATTACTAATATCTAGTGCAGCCTTGGGTTTTAACTGGATACTCTTGTTTGAGGCCTATAGAAATACGACGATTACCAACGCTACCTTAAGCTATTACCTTGCGCCTGTTATCGTAGTATTTCTCTCACCCTTTATATTGAAGGAAAGACTTACCCCTAAAAAGATTCTATGCATCCTGGCTGCTATGATCGGTATGATTTTGGTTGTCCAAACAGGAAAAACAGGAGGACTATATAGTAAAGGATTGATTGGGATTGGATTTGGTTTGGGTGCTGCTGTGCTTTATGCAATGGTGATTATATTTAATAAACTTATTAAAGACATGAGCGGTTTGGAGACAACCATTATTCAACTTACTTTTGCCACTGTGATTTTAATTCCCTATGTTCTGTCTCAGGGAACGATCCCTTTAGGGATACTGGATAGAGATTCGATAATTAGGTTGTTATTAGTGGGTCTTCTAAATACAGGTATAGCATATCTGCTTTATTTTACCTCGGTACAAAGGCTAGAAAGTCAGACGGTTGCTATATTCAGTTATATCGATCCCATATCAGCGGTAATAATGTCTGCAATATTTATTGCTGAAAAAATCAGAGGTCTACAGCTACTTGGTGGGATTCTGATTCTCGGTGGAGCCTTTTTATGCGGAAGAGATAAGCGCTAAATCTGTTCAAGCAATTCCTGTGTGATCACATCAATAAGAGATTCATCTAGCTTAATACCTCTAAAATATTCCTCAGCCTCTTTAGCTTGAGCAACTAACATGGGAAGGCCTGTAACTGCCTGTTTGCCAAGAGATGCTGCTTGCTTTGTTAGTTTTGTCTGTATAGGATTAAAGATTACATCTATAACAGCCCTACATTTATTAAAAGGGATTAAATTTAATGGGGAAGCCTCCATGTGTGGATACATGCCTACCGGTGTGGTATTTATAATTGCAACAGCATCGCTATGTTTGTCATAGCACTCCTCATAGGATATGTGGTTTTTTCCTTTAGGGCTTCTACTTACAATATATATTTCCTTGGCATCTAGCTCCTCTAGCACTGCCCTGGCAGTCTTTGCGGTACCGCCTGTTCCAAGAATCAGGCATTTTTTGTGCTCAATTTTAATCTTATTACTATTGAATAGATACAACAATCCATAAAAATCAGTATTATAGCCAATAAGTCGGCCCTGATTATTTACTATGGTATTGACAGCTCCAATTCTTTTCGCCAAGGAATCTATATCATCCAGATAAGGAATCACCTTTTCCTTATAGGGTATGGTCACGTTAATACCGGTAAAATTCTTCTCTTTCATGAACACATCAAATTCATCCTCATTTAAGGGGATAAGGTCATAATTACAGTCTACCATTCTTTCGTGAATATATTTTGAATAGCTGTGTCCGAGCTTTTCTCCGATTAAGCCGTATCTCATTTTTTCTCCATTCCTAAATTCAATTGACCGATTAATGTAATGATTTTGATTTTCTTGTTTTAATTATAGTAAAGTGAGCAGAAAAAGCAATATAAATATCTAATCTTCAACTTAAAGAATATATAAAACTCCGTCATAATTTTATATAGCAGGAATATATTGTTTTAGAAGCTATTGGATAAGCTGTTACAAGAGGAGTTAAAAATCATGCCTGTTGATAAACTACAAGCAATGAAAACTATAGACGAGCTTCTTAAGATATTCTCTTTGAAGCTAAGGAAAATACTTAGTAAGCTGAACATTGATTTTGATGCACTTCAGGAGATTCGTTTAAGAATTGACTGTCCGCTTATGGTTAACTATGGCAACAAGGAATACTTCGTATCAGAGAATGCAAGCCTAGTTAACAACCCTTCCCATGGGGTTCTTATTACAAAAAATGAAATTAGGGAGACCATGGAATACATAAGTAATTATTCATTGTATGCCTTTGAGGAGGAGATACGTCAGGGCTTTATTACCATAAATGGAGGTCATCGGATAGGGATTACCGGTAAGACTATAATCCAAGAGGATTCCGTTAAGGGAATGAAGCATATATCCTATATCAATATTAGACTTGCTCATCAGGTAAAGGGTTGTGCGGACCTAGTAATGCCCTATCTTGTAAATGAACAAACCAGAGGAATATATCATACGCTTATAATATCACCGCCAAAGTGTGGTAAGACAACCCTTCTTAGAGATATAATCAGACAAATTTCTGATGGCTGCTCCTGTCTAGAGGGAATGAATGTAGGAGTAGTGGACGAGCGATCCGAACTAGGAGCCTGCTATATGGGGACTCCTCAAAACGATTTGGGAATACGGACAGATATTCTGGACTGCTGTCCAAAAGCAAAGGGAATGATGATGCTTATCAGGTCCATGTCTCCACAGGTTATAGCTGTGGATGAAATTGGATCGAGAGAGGATTTGGAGGCTATCGATCATGTAATAAGCTGTGGCTGTAATCTGATAGCTACAGTCCACGGAAACTCAATCGAGGATGTAAAGACCAAGCCAATTCTTGGTGAGTTATTAAAAAAAAGGTTATTTGAGAGATATGTGATTTTGAATAATATCAAGCAAATAGGACACCTTGAAGAAATTTATGATGCTTTTGGAAATAGAATATATCATCAGGATTAGAGCCTGAAGAAATGGAGGTAAGGATGCAGATTACAAAGGTTGTAGGTGCTATATTAATTATTCTATCTTCGACCCTCATGGGCTTTTATTGCAGTAATGAGCTTAAATCCAGAATAAATGATATCAAGGAGCTAAGAAAGCTTATAGTTTTGCTTCGTGGAGATATAAGGTATGGTAATACTCCACTTCCAGAAGCAATCTGCTCTATAGCAAGAAGACATGAGGGTAGTTTTAAAGGGTTTTTAACAAAGGTATCTGATAGACTAAGCGAGCATTCAGGTAATACATTTTCACAGGTGTGGAAGGACGCTGTGGAATCAGAGCTTAATCAGGCTTCATTAAATAAAAGGGACAAGTCTTCATTAATTCAATTTGGTGATAACCTAGGGTATCTTGATAAGGAGATGCAGATGAATACTCTTGAATTATTTCTTACACAGCTAGAGGATACCATAACTGAGCTATCTAAGACAGCAAAGGAGAAATCCTATCTATATAACACTCTGGGGATTATGGCTGGAATTTTTATCACAATAATCTTGATCTAGAAAAGCTATTGGAGCATTACATCAGAAAAGCATGGGGGTAAGGATGGATATCTATATAATACTTAGAATAGCTGTTGTGGGAATATTGGTTTCCATACTGAATCAAATATTGAAGCAATCGAATCGTGAGGAGCTGGCATTTATGACAAGCCTTGCAGGTCTTATTCTGGTTCTGTTTTGGATTCTTCCTTATATTACGGAGTTATTTGCAACTATAAAAGAACTTTTTAGTATTCTGTAATTCACAGGGGGATGAACAATGATTAATGTGGCTGCTATAGGCATTATTGCGGTACTAATGGCAATAACTTTTAAAAAGGGAAGGGAAGAGTATTCCCTATATATCAGCATTGCAGCATGCTTAATTATATTAATGCTTGGTATCGGTAAGCTGGATGTTATTTTAGGTACCATAGGCCGGTTACAGGGATATATTAAGATAAATGAGGCTTATATAAATATTATGATTAAGATAATTGGAATTACTTATGTTACAGAGTTTGCTGCATCTTTGTGTAAGGATTCTGGATACCAGGCCATAGGAGAGCAGGTAGAGCTGGTAGGTAAGCTTTCAATTTTAGCCATCAGTATGCCGATACTATTGGCCTTGCTTGATACTATCAATAACTTCTTAACTGTCAGATAGATTGGAAGGAAAGGTGACTATAATTGAGGGGCAGAATAAAACATAGATATTGTAAGTATGCATTAAGATTTGCTTGTGTTTTTATACTTATGTTTTTCTATATAAATGGTACAAGCATTGTATATGCATCAAATGATCTAAATGATGATATTAATTATGACGAAATTCAAGAAGTCATAGATAATATCATGGAGCGGGGGGATGCCATGGATTTTAGCGATTATGTAAATAAGCTTATATCCGGTGAGGAACCCTTTTCCTTATCAGGCATAGGAAATAAGCTGATACAGTCCTTCAAGGGTGAGATGAATGCACATCTTACTACATTTGGACGTCTTATATCCATTTCACTCATAGCCGCTATATTTACCAACTTATCCATGGCCTTTAAATATCATCAGGTTTCGGAAACGGGATACTATGTTACATATCTGCTTTTGTTCGCGCTCTTGATAAGCTCCTTTATAAGTGCCTCTAATATAGCTTCTACTGTTATAGGGGAGGTGCTTGATTTTATGAAAGCATTGGTTCCCGCATATTTTATGTCGGTTGCCTTAAGTTCAGGTAGTATGTCCTCATTTGCTTTTTATAAAGTAGCCCTAATGATAATAACTTTAGTTGACTTTATTATAGTTAGGGCAGTAATACCATTGGTTAACTTTTATCTTATCATTGTTCTCTCTAATAACCTTTCAAAGGAGGACATGTTATCAAAACTGGCGGGGTTGTTAGAAATAGTAATTAAATGGACTCTTAGAAGTCTGTTGGCAGCAGTCATTGGCTTCCAGACGATTCAAGGATTAATTGTGCCTGTAGTCGATCAGGTAAAACGATCTGTTGTTTTCAGGGCATCATCCGCACTTCCTGGAGTTGGCAATACAATAGGAAGCGTGGCAGAAACTGTAATCGGATCTGGAATGCTTTTGAAAAATGCCATTGGTGTTGCAGGATTAGTTGTAATCATTATCATCTGCTCAATACCAATAATTCAACTGCTTGCTGTTACCCTGATATATAGGTTTTCTAGCGCGGCTTTACAGCCTATCTCAGACAAGAGAATTATTGAATGCATAAGTGCTTCGGCAAAATCAGCGCAAATGCTTCTTCAGTGTGTTGTAGTTGGAGCGATTCTTTTTCTGTTATCTATAACCATCGTTGCAATATCAACAGGAAAGGTTGTTTAGTTGTAAAGAAAGGCATGGCTAGAATATGAGTGAAATATATGAATGGGTCAGAAATATAGTTATTTATCTAATCCTTAACACTATAATAATGAATCTATTAGGAAGCAGTAGCTATAAAAAATATATAAGTATTGTATCGGGAATGATTCTGCTATTAATCGTTGTATCTCCCTTCTTAAGGCTTTTTAAAATGGATGATATTCTTGATTACTATTTAAATACCAATATATATCAGGCTGATGTGTCAGACTTTCAAAATGAACTAAAACTTATGGAGGACAAGCAAAAGGATGTGGTGTTTGCAGGATTTGAGGAAAGGATAAGGGAGCAGGTAGCCGATATGCTACAAAATGATGGACTCTATCTATATGAGATGGAAGTTGTAATTAATCAGGACGGCGAGAGCGATAGCTTTGGAGAACTAAGGTCACTATCAATAACTGCGGGATATTTGGAGGATGAAGGAATTCCTGTGCACATGATTGATATTGAGAAGATAGTTATATCAGATAATAAATGTGGGGATAAAAATATAAAGGAGAGTATAGAAAATTTGCTCTCTCCTTTGGAAATACAAATAAAAAAAAGGCTATCAGACTTCTATAATATGAAACAAGATAATATAAATATTAGTATAAAGGAAGGCTAGAGATAAAGATGGAAAAAAAGAAAATATCTCTAAAAGATATAGGAGTGCCTAAGCTGATCATGATATTTGTGGCAGGGGTCTTGCTAATTCTTCTTACTTTCCCGGGCTTATTGGGGGGTGAAAAGAAGGAAAATGATAAGACTATTGTCCCAGAATCCTCAGATTGGCAAATTGGTACGAATACGACAAGCTATGATTCGAATACCTATATATCAGAATTAGAAGGCAGGCTTGAGAACATCCTTCGTAAAGTGAACGGTATTGGGGAAGCAGAGGTAATGATAACCTTAAAAGCCTCCAAGCAGAAAATCCCCCTCAAGGATGTACCTTATACTCAGGAAGGCTTAAACGAAGTTGACGGGGAGGGTGGAAGCAGAACAAACAATAGTATCCAGAAGGAGGAAAATACCGTTCTGGTGATAAACGAGGATGGGAACACCCAGCCATACATATTACAGGAACGAGAGCCTGAGGTAGAGGGTGTTATTATCATTGCCGAAGGCGGAGATAATGTTCTGGTTATTAAGGACATTATGGAGGCTGCAGAGGTATTATTTGATATTCCTGTGCATAAAGTTAAGGTAATGAAAATGAGTGATGGTATTAAATGATCAGGAGGTTTATAAATGAAAAATATATTCAAAAAAAATCAGATTATAATTACAGC
>CAZDWP010000019.1:0-15905 GCA_964508985.1 uncultured Herbinix sp.
AATATTAATATTTCATTATCACGATATAGCATTTTAAGTATCTCTACTCTTTGTTGCATGCCGACAGATATTTTCTCAACTAACACATCTGGATTAACCTTCAATCCATATTGTTCACTTAATTTCATAATCTTTTCGCGGGCTTCATTCTTTTGTAAAAAGCCCATTTTATTTGGTTCTACACCAAGTATAATGTTTTCTAATACAGTAAATATCTCCACCAGCTTAAAATGCTGATGGACCATACCAATACCAAGAGCATTGGCATCATTTGGGTTGTTAATTTGTACGGTCTGACCGTTTTTCTTTATTTCACCCTGTTCAGCTTGATAAAGACCAAATAATACGCTCATAAGAGTGGATTTTCCCGCACCGTTCTCACCTAACAACGCATGGATTTCCCCTTTGCGAAGCTTTAATGTAACATTATCGTTTGCAATAATGCCAGGAAATACCTTCGTAATATTTAGCATCTCAATAATATATTTATCCATGAGGACCTCCACGTGAAAAGGGGAAAGGCAAACGCCTTCCCCCTAAGTGTCATTGCTAGCATAAAGGCTTCGTTTTATTTGCCAATTATCTTTATTTAATGCAATGAAAATATTACTATCTTACTTCAACCTTAACTTCTGTAAGATTAAGATTAGTTGAAAGTTCTTCAGCTGTAGCAACTCCGCCTGCATCTTCAACAGTAATTTCGCGGATAGGATCTACAGATCCGTCAACTAATTTAGCAAATACTGTATTATATTGATCTACATTAAAGCTTTCGAAACGATCAAATGCATCTGCACTTGCATCTCCTATGACTTCGGTAGGAAGACCTACACCTTGATTGGTAGAATCAAAATATGTTGTTTTGCCGCCAAATGTATCGAAAGAGTCGGTCTTATAGATTGATTCAAGAACCTGTACAACTGAAGCACCTAAGCCCTTAGTTGCAGATGTAATAACGGTTTCACTATCATATCTTTGGTCAACGTCTACGCCAATAGCCTTAGCTCCTGCTTCAGAAGCGGCTGCCATAACGCTCTTACCAACAGAACCACCACAGGCAAAGATAACCTCTGTGCCTTCCTGATACATAGTCTTAGCAGTTGCTTTATTTGTGTCATTTTCTTCAAAGTTACCTGTATAATGATAGGTAACCTGAACTTCACCTGCTCCTAAACCTAATTCCTTAGCAGCATCCTGTGCACCCTGTAGGTAACCATAACCAAAGGCCTGAACAGCTGGCACTGCCATACCACCCATAAAACCAAGCTTTTTCATACCATCCATTACTGCAGCATATCCAGCCAAATAACCTGATTCTTCTTCAGCATACATTACACTTGCAACATTTTCCTTAGTCTCAAATGTAGAATAATCTGCGGTATGAGGTGAACCGTCAAGTAAGATAAACTTAACTTCAGGGAATTTTGTCTGAGCTTCATACAAGGCTACTTCAAATAGGAAACCAGGTGTAACAACAACCTTAGCACCGCCTGTTATTGCAAGCTCAATAGCTGCAAGGTATCCTAGATCTGATGCTTCTTCAGGCTTGTAGTATTGATGAGAAACGTTATTAGCTTTTGCAAACTCAAGAACACCTTCCCATGCTCCCTGATTAAAGGATTTGTCATCGATGTTACCCTTGTCAGTGATTAACGCAATTTCATATACATCTCCGGCAGGCTTTTCATCATCTTTCTTGTCATCATCCTTTTTTGTATCATCTTTTTTGGTAACATCCTGATCAGTTGTAAACTTTACATCTTCCTTCTCGTCTTCCTTAGTACCACATGCTGTCAAAGTACCTAATGCTAACACTAAAACCATAAGAATTGCTAAAATCTTCTTCATAAACATCCCTCCGTATAGTGTTCGGTAACTAGTACCGTCGTATATATTATACTAAATCTGCTATAATTTACAACCCAAAACTCAAAATCTAGTAATTTTAATAATTATAAATTATTCTGCTTTTTTATACCCTCAATAAAACATTGATAGCACATTGCGGTATAAGTATCATTACCTCCGATAACTATCTGTTCACCCTCTGTTATTATTCTCCCGTCCTTATCCTTTCGCACATTGACTGTCGCCTTTTTACCACAGGAGCAGATTGTCTTTATCTCAGTTATAGAATCTGCAATTTCTAAAAGCCTTTTACTCCCCGGAAACATCTTTGTACGAAAATCAGATCTGAGTCCAAAGCAAAGCACAGGTATATCATGCTCTATTACTATCATTGCAAGCTGATTTACATGTACTTCTGAAAGGAACTGACATTCATCGATTATAATAACATTCACCTTCTGCTTTAGTCCCAAATAGATCTGATAAACATCTTCATCTGCAGGTAGTTCATATGCCTTTGCCTCCAATCCTATTCTGGACCTAAGTATACCCTCTCCGTCCCTGTTATCAATATGTGGCTTAATAAGCCAAACATTCATCCCTCTTTCTTCATAATTAAATTTAGTTATTAGTGCTTGAGCCGTTTTAGAACTACCCATTACACCATACTTAAAATATAACTTAGCCATAGACCCTCATCCTTTTATACTCTAATTTTTCCAAGCCTTTTTAATATCAAAGCCCCCAGAATTCCAATCAGTGTTCCACTTACTACACCTGCAATCATCAAGAAGGGTAAATAATATACAAGACTAGTATTATTAACATACATTATTGCAACTATAATTTGACCTATATTATGAGCAATTCCACCAATAATACTGACCCCAACCATAGAAAAAAGCTTAAGCTTCTTAAAAATTACCATTGTAAGCCAGCTTAAAACTCCTCCTGCAAAACTAAATAACAATGTTGAGGGATCACGAAATGTAAAACCCACAAGTAGAATTCGAACCATGGATAGGACAAATGCTTCCTTAATACCAATTCCATATATTGCTATGATGACAACGAGATTAGCCAATCCAAGCTTTATTCCCGGTACTGGAAATGGAATTGGAAAAAGACTTTCTATATATGAAAATATAAAGGCCAGTGCAATAAATAAACCATATAAGGCAATTTTTTTAGATTTCATTGTAACTCCTTCAAACTAAAGGTTTTAAAATATTAATTAGCGATAGCATCTAAGTCGCTTTCCTCTCCACCAATCACCCGAAGAACAACCCTATTTGGAAGGCATGTAATAGATTCGTTATCATAATGAATTCCTCTATGCTTGACGCATAACTTATCGGGGCAGCTTGCCTCAATCATCCTCACATAGCCATCCTTAATTTCTATGACATTCAGCTCTCCATCTTGCAAAATCTCATACCTAGTATCTTCATTAAGGTTAAAAGTTTTATGTTCTTTTCCGTCAATCGTAATAAGTACCCTACTTCCTTCTGATCTAAATAAAAACATCAAAAGAAAACAAAGAAAAACAAATAATATAATTCCACCTATTAAATATAAATCATTCTTTTTCATATAATCATACCTTACAATAATAAGGAGCAAGTGTTCTGAGTCATGCTATCATCGTAACACTTGCTCCATTTTTAGTTGCATTATAATCAGATGTTTCTTTCTTTATAACATGCTCATCAAAACATAGAAAGTACCATATAAATTATTCCCATAGACACCATCTCCACGGGTAAGTTCTTTATTTCCTTGCTTAGTCTTGAAAACACAAGATATCTTCTAATTGAATAAAATAAAAGTAAGACTATAGCCATGGTAATAGCCATACTAGCCGACTGGCTAATATTTTCTATTGTAAAAGGCTGTATAATCAATATTACAGGTATAATAACCAGCAAGCTTTCAGTCTTTATGTTATTCTTGTCCTTATTAAAAATCCTATTTAGTATAGCAATTCCAATACCTGTCAACAAAAAGCCCATGATTACATTAGAAAATCCTAAGGACCTATATTCAAAATCTGCAATCTCAAACCCATAGATAGCTCCCACGGCCATGAATTCTCTAATAATAGAAATTATAAGCAGTGTGGCAAATGCTCCTGCACCCTCTAGTAAGAGGCGGTTATATTCCGAATTGGCATCTGAGTCTATGATATGCTTAGCTATTAATATACCTAAGAATATATGAAGTATATAATCCGTATTCTGTGCTTCATATCCTAATACGGCTATTAATACAATTTGAAAGATTGAATAGGTAAGGGCTACTATAAGTATTATATTACATGAATCCCTGCTCCATCTCGGAATTTTATTTCCGAATAATCGGTCAAGAACAAGACCCAGTGTGGTAATAAACAGAATTAAAACACCTGTAACTAAGGCATTCCTCATATTCTGTGAAAAAACCACCATGGCCAGCGCAAATGCTTCCATAGGATATTTTGCCTTCATATACCCTTTACCTCTTTCTTTCTAAGTACTGGTTAATTACCTGCGTGTGCGCTAATAAATTCATAAGCGTTATTTACAAGCAGACGTATCGCTTCAGAAGTCACTGTAGCACCTGAAACACCATCAATCTCACTGCTCTCTGTTCCAGCCATTCCCTTAAACTGTTCAAGATAGCTGCTCTCTTCCATCTCTGCACCATAACCGGGTGTTTCACCATGGCTTACAACCTTGACTTCTTTTATAGTCTTTGCGTCACTTTCAAAAACCACTTCCCAGGTTACTGGATTAGTAGGTGGAGCAAAGCCTTTAGCTTTCGCTACAACAGAATAACCTGTTAAGGCACCGCTATCATCTGTAAGCTCTCTTGCAGATACTATTCCTTCTGCATCTGCTACATCTATTGCACCAGGAAGTTCTTCCACGATTTCTGTATTATCTTCCGTTGCATCTTTGGTTAATATTTTGCTTCCATAAATTACTCCAAACGCTATAACTGTAACAACTGCTAAAGCAATAATACCTTTTAATCTACTATCTTTCATATCATTTACCTCTCTTTTCATAATATTTATAATCACTAAAGATTTAAGTTCTATCTTTTTGTTTTTTCAATTTGACACCATAAATATGGGGCCTTATTACTGTTTCAACTAAACCAGAAAGACAATTAGCTAGAAGAATTCCATAGCTTACTCCCTCCGGTAGGATTCCCCAGAGCCTTATTCCTGCTGTAATAAGTCCGGCTATTACCGCCAAAGTTACCTTAACCCTTGGAGCAACAGATGCATAATCGGTCATCATAAAGCAAGCTCCCAGTATTAATCCCCCGGATAATAAATTAGTTAGTATATCTCCTTTAAACAGTCCATCTTGTGCAAATACAAAGGTTATCAAAAGAACAGTAAATACATAAGCTCCTGTTGCTGCTAAATTAACTACTCTTCGATAACATAGATATGCAAATCCTATAAGTAATAAGAGTGCACTGGTTTCACCTATACTTCCAGGTATATTTCCTATAAACATGTCCCATTTGGAGAACTGGGAAAAATTAGAGCCAGATTTGTATAAGCCTAATACAGTCGCCGAGCTTATAGCATCTGTCCCTGACGTGAAAGTTGTTACATAATTTGAGATGGACGCAGGCCAAAGAAAAATTAGTAAAGCTCTACCCATTAAGGCAGGATTTGCAAAATTACTTCCTATTCCACCAAAAAATTGCTTTACCAATATAATGGCAAATACCGATGCAACCATAACTGCCCATATAGGAGTAGTCGAAGGAACATTAAATGCAATAAGAATTCCTGTTACGACGGCACTCCAGTCACTTACTGTTAGTTGTTCTTTTCTGATTCTCTGCCAAATATACTCTGATAACACACAGGTGGTTACAGCTGCTAACACGAGAACAAGTGAATTAATTCCAAAGAAAAAAACAGCTCCCAATAATGCCGGTATCATAGCAATAACTACATCCTGCATAATTACCTTTGTTGACCTATTAATTTCAATATGTGGACTAACATCATGTAATTCATTACCCACTTTTAGCTTCATCAAAAGTCCTCCAGACTCTAAGTTTCTACCGAAAAAATACTATTTGTTCGATAAGGAAAAGTTTTCCCAAAGGAAGGCTTTAGCCTTCCGATTCCCACCTAGACCTATATATTGCTGTTTTAGCTTCAGTTATTCGGTATGCAAGTTCCCTTTTTGCAGGACATACATAAGAACAGCAACCGCAACTGATACACTCTGTTGCATACAGCTTATCACATAATTTGATATCATCTTCTATCGCTGCAAAATCAATTTTGAAAGGTGCTAGTCCTGCGGGACATACCCTCTCACATTCGCCACAACGAATACAAGGAGACTCGTCTTTAGGTGTATCCTCCAATACTATAAGCCCAGAGGAAGTCTTAAGAACGCTTCCTGATAGTTCTTCATAATTACCACCTATTTGAAGAATGGAACCAGTCATAGGCCCACCACTTATTAATCTACTTTTTGTAGTCGTATAGCCACCTGCTAATTCAATAAGCTCACTATACCGAGTGCCTATAGGCACAAGGAAATTGCATTGCTCTTTCACCTTACCCGTAACAGTTATTACACGAGATATTAATGGCTCATCTCCCAATACAATATCAGCTAAAGCTTTTGCGGTACCTACATTATTAATAATTACACCTATACTGGCAGGTAGCTTACCCGCCGGTACCTCCTTAAGAAGTACTGCTTCAACAAGCTGTCTTTCCCCACCTTGCGGATATCTAGTGGGAAGAATCTTAATTTCTATGGGAAGCCCTTTGTCAGAAACAATACTTTCCAAGACCTTCGCTACATCCTGCTTATTATCCTCTAAGCAAATAAAAGCTTTCTTTGCACCTGAGGCCTTTATAAAGAGTGAAATTCCATTAACTATGGCATACCCATGCTCCATCATAAGCATATGGTCGCAGGTTAGATAAGGCTCGCATTCAGCAGCATTAATTAAGATATATTCTATGGGCTCCTCTGTCTCATATTTTATATGAGTAGGAAATCCCGCTCCGCCTAAGCCTGTAAGACCGCCATCTTTCATCTTAGCTATAATAATATCCTTGTTATAGTTAGAAAGGTCAATAACTCTTTCCTCATAATCACGAGACGAGTGTATTGTATCCTCATTATTATCATGACTATCATCGGACTCAATAACTATTATCTCCACATCCTTATAGGAGACTTCAGGATGCTTTTTAATATCTATAACAGTCCCGCTAATACCGGCATGGATATTGGCTCCACCAAAACCTGTAGGCACACCAATTAAGTCTCCCCTTGAAACTTTATCACCCATCTTAACTACAGCTTCACAGACACTTCCGGGTGATTGCTTCATAGAAATCTCTATGGTTTTTGGCCAATATATACGTATTGATTCTTGATTACTTAACAGCTTATCTGTGCCATCAGACGGATGAATACCACCATGAAAATAATGTCTCAAATCTTTTAGCCCTCCTGCTATCCGGTAATTATATATACCTAAAATATCATAATACGCACATGAATAAATGTCAAGTAATAGCATAATAATTGGTAACATTTACAACCATATATTGGGCATTGCAAAATGTGAACAAGCCCATAAGTGTTGACCTATCTCACCACAATTATAATATATTTTATAATTAATAGCATTGCATTAATAAGGAAAAATAATTCATATTTCAAAATATAACATATTTTTTAGTCATAGTTAACATCTTACTCCTCTTGCGAATATGATGATATATAACATATGAAAGGAGTCTACTATGTGTTTTTTGATTTCAATATTTTTAACATTCGAAATTAGCAGCGCTTCGATTTTATGGAGCATTTATATAGAAAACAAGGGTCTTGTTATAGTCGGTATTCTGTTGCTTCTATTTATTGTTTCAATATTTGCAAGACTTCGTAAAAAAAAGAAAAGTAAAGACAAAGAAAGAGAAATAGTTAGACCTATTACCGATGTAATAGGAACAGACCCCGAACAATTAGAGGAATTAAATCAAGATCTAAAGCCATTTGGATTTGCTTATGATTATACACAGGATATCTTCTACTCTCTTCTTAATTGCTGGCAAAGAAATTTTGGATATTTCAGACTTTATGATGAGGCAAGTGCTACCTTCAGTATGATTATCGACTGTGAGCCTATATATTTTAGTTATAAGGGTATGAAATGGATGATAGAATTCTGGAAGGGACAATACGGAATGACAACTGGAGGCGAGGTTGGTATTTACTACACGTCCGGGCCAAAATTAAATATTCCAGGTATATTTAACGGTACCTTTTATAATTGTGTCAAGGACGAACACAGAATAGATATGTCATTTGCCATAAGAAAGAATGGCAATCTTTTGTTTACAAGAAGTGCCTATCATTGGTGGGTTACAGGATTTAAACTGGCCGAGTTTTCACAGCCTTTTGAACTTACTATGGATATAATTCTTGACCTATATGACCGTGAAATGGCCGAGGCATTTGTAAAGGGATTAATAGAAGCCGGCTATACAGACAGTGAATATGCTGTTAGAGGTAGAAGGGTTTATGTTCATTATGATAAACCACATACTAAGCAGCCCTTCACAAGAAACTCAATAACCGTTCATCTTATGCAAAGAAATAATAAGTCGTTTTGTGATTCCTATAACTATTTAACTGATGCCTATGTAGGAACTCTTGATAAGTTGCAATTTGTAAAGCATGTATCACCGAACATGTATAATCAAATATTGAATGTGGGTAAGCCACATCAAGTATTTCAAGCATACGATAGTATTAAGGATTATATTAATAAGGAGGATTGATGATATGGGTGTTAATAAGCGTTTGAGCAACGTAATGTCCTCTTCCATTAAAATTCCCTTTAATGACTATTCAAGATTCATAATAATGAGTGACTGTCACAGAGGAAATGGTGGCTTTTCAGATAATTTTTCAAATAATCAAAATATTTTCTTCGCAGCCCTGCAATACTATTATGAAAGAGATTTTACTTATATTGAACTAGGAGATGGGGACGAATTATGGGAAAACAGAAAAATTGAAACGATTATAAACACTCATAGTGATGCATTTTGGCTTATGTCACAATTTTATAGAGATGGCAGATTTCATATGCTTTATGGTAATCATGACATTGTAAAAAAAGAAACAAAATATACTAAAACGAAATGTAAATCCTTCTTTTGCGATAGTATTAACTCCAATATACCTCTTTTTCCGAATATTATTATGCCCGAAGGGCTCATACTGGAATATATGGACGCGCCATATCAAATCTTTCTTACACATGGGCATCAAGCTGATATATTAAATGATACCTTCTGGCGATTATCCAGGTTCTTAGTACGCTATCTATGGAGACCCCTAGAATTAATTGGCATAAGAGACCCTACCAGTGCCGCAAAGAATAGCGACCGAAAAAGTAAGGTTGAAAAAAGATTGGCTGGCTGGTCTATGAAAAACAATCAAATGATTATCACCGGTCATACCCATAGACCAATATTTCCAAGTCCAGAAGAAACTCTATGTTTTAATGACGGAAGCTGCGTTCACCCAAGATGCATTACAGGAATTGAAATCACCAATGGAAGTCTCTCATTGATCAAATGGGCTATTATGACCAGGCATGACCGTTCACTATATGTCGGAAGGGAGGTGCTAGAGGGTCCAGTTAGAATAGATGAGTATATTAAGAAGACACTAAAGGAGGCTGTGTAAAATGGAGATAGGTAAGGTACTGGTTTCATCCCTAGTATCATTAAGCGCTTTGTTTATATTAACAAAGGTTATGGGCAATAGAGAAATGGCACAGCTTAGTATGTTTGATTATATAAGCAGTATTGCAATAGGTTCAATTGCAGGGGAGATTGCGGCAATGTCCACAGACAATATAATTGAGCCTTTATTATCTATGATTTTTCTTTCATTCTTTACATTAAGCATTAATTATCTGACATGTAAATCAATTATTTTAAGAAGATTTTTTCAGGGGCAATCTCTGATACTATATCAAAAAGGACAGCTATATGAAAAGAATCTTTTATATGCTAAGCTTGATGTTGGTGAATTATTGGCAGAATGTAGAGTTATGGGTTATTATGACCTTGAAGAAATCCATACTATTATATTAGAGAGTAATGGTAAAATCAGCATACTTCCTATAGTTACTGCAAGGCCTGCTACTCCCGAGGATTTAAATATTGAGCCCATTCAGAACGTACCTATGGCAAATATAATAATTGATGGTAAAGTCATGAAGGGTAATTTACAAAGCACTGGGAAAAATGAAGCATGGGTTAATAAAAGGATAAGTCAAAAAGGAGTTACAGATATTAATGATATTATACTGGCTACCTTTGATAATACTAAGGATGATTTAAATATTTATTTAAAATATCATAAAAAATATAAAGAAGACATTTTTGAATAAGGGGAATTAAAGGTGTAAAAAACTCATAAGATATTACGAGTTGTAAGTTGGGGAAACTTTGTCTATGTTTAAAAAAAATAAAGCTAAACAGATTGTTATGTGCGAACTAATCCTCTTATTGATTTTTTCTTCTGTACTGGTCAAACAAGATATAGATCGGGATGCTACAATGTATGCTTCCATGTATGATACAGAAAAAAAGTATATAAAGTGGGTTAGTTTTGACGTTAACCAAAAGGCTCTTGATCTGGCATATCAATATGATGTAGAGACTAAAGATAAGGATGTACATTTAAATTGGATAGAACTATTGGCATATCTTGGTGCCAAATACGGAGGTGATTTCTCCAGATTTAAGGAAAAGAATATGTCAGAGCTGGCTAATAAGCTTATATCTAAAGAAAAAACCATGGATGAATTAACAAAAGATATGAAATATTATGAATATTATCTTGAGGCTTATTCTGCCGTACTTGGTGGTATGGTTGGTGAATATAAAATTGAAGTTAAGGACGAAACAGCTCCGGGTGGTAAACTGATGGAAGAAAAATATGGTCTTAAAGCCTTCCTACCCATAGCCAAATTTTATCCATATAGTCACTTTGATGATTTCGGGGTGTCAAGAAGCTATGGTTTTAAAAGAAAGCATCTTGGCCACGATATGATGGGTCAAGTTGGTACACCTGTAATCGCTACCGAATCGGGTTATATAGAGGCTCTTGGTTGGAACAAGTACGGTGGATGGAGAATAGGAGTACGAAGCTTTGATAGCAAAAGATATTACTACTATGCTCATCTTAGACAGAACTTTCCCTATAATAAATCCCTTGAAATAGGAAGTGTGGTTCAAGCGGGTGATGTAATCGGATATCTTGGCAGAACTGGTTATAGCAATAAGGAAAATGCCAATAACATCCGCACACCTCATCTTCATTTTGGAATGCAATTAATTTTTGATGAATCACAAAAGGAAAGCGTTAATGAAATTTGGATTGATTGCTATGATTTAATTCAATTCTTATACAAGAACCGTAGTGAGACTGTCAAGAACACCGAAACTAAGGAATACCATAGGATATATGAATTTATTGATCCTGTTGCTGAGGATTATATTAAACATCAGATTTATGATTACGATGATGAAAATATAGGTATACACATATACGACTAAAATATATAAGCTGCTGATATTCCTTTGGGAATCTAAAATCAATACTGTTTTTTAATGTGCTTTCTTCTTACCAAGCATATTAGGCCAAGTAGTAATGGAATTATATATTGAAATATCAGATTTAAATTAACAATTATATATCTATATAGATATTTAAATTCAAATTGTGTGGTAGATACATAATAGGAAAGGTAATAAATAACCATAGCTAAAGGTACATATAGAAACGCTCTCTCCTTTAGTCCAAATATCCATTGTATTAGCTTCATAAGTATTATAAACAACAAGCATATGGTGATAAAATCAGATAAAATACATATAAGTGTTACGATAACCTCAAAGCGCTCAAATATATTAAAAAACGAAATACTCTTTACTGTTATATAAAAGGGAAACGGAAGCTTGGCTGTTAGATTCGCTCCAGATATACCAAATGTAAATATAGTAATTATAAAACAAAAAACAACAAAGAATAACGCACCGGACCAGAACTTTCTTTTTTGCTTATTTGTTAGAGATATTCCCAGCTTATCAGCAAAAAACAAAGCTATTATCATATTCCCACCGACAGCAATAACATTAGTCGAAGCCTTAATGGTAGACGGTAAATTAATCGTAGAAACAGGTAGCAAATAATCTGTTCTTAATCTACTTATAGCACAAACAAATAATATACCTATTAATAAAAGTATAGGACCCAATGAAAATTCAGAGAATCTGAATATAGTTTTGCCTCCCCTAAGAAGTGCATAGAAAACCAGTATGAGCATTATCTGCATGAAGAAATCCGATCTGGTTTTTGGCATCAAAGTAAATTGTAATGTTAAAGAATATATGTTTATCTTGGCTGTAAGAAACAATATAATCCAAGACATATAAAGTATAATTACAATCTTGGCAAAAACCTTACCAAGAAGGCTTACTATAATCTCATATATATTAAGCCCTGGAAAAGAACTAATAAGTAAAAGAATAACAGATACAAGCGGGACGATTACAATAAGAGACCAAAACGGACTTAGGTATCCACTTCTACCCGCTTCCCCGGCTAATGCCGAAGGTATCTGCCTAAGCACAGGGGATAAAGATATGAATAGATACATAAATACAACCTGGCGCATAGTTAATTGCTCGTTCATAATAATTCTCCTCAACATTTATTCTTATAACACTACTTACAACGGAGAATTTATCCTCCTTGATAATTTATTCTTATAACATTACATCCAACGGAGGATTTATTCTCCGAAATATTTTTCCAAAGTATATGCAATGCTTGGGATATACGGAAATATCATACGAAAAACCCCTAATGCTATACCAGTGGCTGATAATAGTAAAAATACAAGTAAATTTCTTTTCTTACTAAGTATCACTTCCTTTTGCTTAACAAAGGATATTATAAGTAAACCTCCAAAAACATATACCATACAAACCTCCACATATACAGAATTTTATAAAAAAATATAACGGAGGTTTTATCCTCCAGTACTAAGAATAAAGGATTTCGTTATTTGTGACTTAACGTCAAATTCATATTGTATTTCTGATATCATACTGCTCCAATCTTCTTCAATGCCACTCCATTTTTTCGTATGTTGATTCTGCATTAGCCATGCAATCTGAAGTATATCTCTTCCTGTACTAATAGAATAATTTGTAGCTTTTCTCATGATTTCTATAATATAATCATTTTGCTGGTCAGTAAGACTCTTTAATTTATCTGCCGAGAATATATCCTTTTTAGAGCTTATCTCCTTTATCATAGTCTCAAAATTCAGATGAATAGTAACTTTAACCTGATTATTCTCCAATTCGGATTTCATATGGCTTTTAGAATATGATATTGATAGGCCTACATTATTCTCTAGATATATGGGATAGGCTCTAATAATGTTTTTTATAAAATTAATCCCTGATGATGTATCCATATCAAGATAATCAACTAACACACGCTCATCAAAAACTGCGTATCCCTTAAGTAGGAATGAGTTTTCCTCAGCTATCAAATATGGTATAATGCCGCTGGTCATATCATTTTCCAGCTCATTAAGTATATTTACCAAGGTATTATCATTTCTTGTAATCAGCTCCTTTTGCTTCTGTTCCACCGCCTCCAAATCCTCATGAACCATTTGACCCTTCTCTATACTTTCAGCAATAAAATCCGATGCCTTCATATCCCTTGTTACAAATAGCAAAGATTCCATCTTGACCGTTTCATCCCTTGAAAGAAAATCAATACATATCTTAATGCCCTTCTCGGCCGCCCTTTCCCCTAATAGAAAATATCCTGTATTTGCTATGGAGACGCTTTTTTTATTCTTAAGCTTAAGGTTTTGAAAAGCCTCAAATGGTGTCGCTCCTTTTCCCTCGGAGATTTCTTCGTCACCGGCAGAGCCTTTCTCTGGATCGGCCCCTTGGCTGGAGCTATAAATTGCCGTCAGAACATATTCCCCTTCGGAATAATCTATCCCCATAACATGAATAAAGTTTATCTCATCGATTTCTCTACGATTCATATCATGACTGCATCCGCATAGTAATAACGAAAATAGAATAATTACTAATTTCTTCACCTTATCCATCCTTCCCTTCGCTTTGTTTAACCTTATTGACAGGAGCGATATCATTAGGCCTCTTAGTAAAATATTTAATAGGGAATCTTAATAATGTGTCTTTAATATTTCTCTCCTCTACATCTACAAAGGGCGATATATAGGCTGTATTATAATTATTGAGACTACACAAATGAGTTATTAAGAGTATTAATCCTATAGCAAGACCGAAGAATCCTGCTACCGCGGCCAATACAGACAGTAAGAATCTTGATAATCTGATACCACTACTTAGATCCTGATTCGGCATAATAAACCCTGATATTCCTGCCAATGATACAATAACAACCACCGCCGGAGAGACAAGATTTGCTGCTACAGCTGACTGTCCAACTACCAATCCCCCTAATATAGACATTGCTGTGCCTACAGCTTTAGGAAGTCTAAGTCCCGCTTCTATTAGTATCTCAAAGGAGATAAGAAGCCCAATTACCTCCGATGCCGAGGAGAATGGGACGTTCTGCTTTGCAGCTTGAGTTGATAGGGCTAACTGCACGGGTAGCATCTGACTTTGATAAGTAGTAGCCGCAATATAAAAAGCCGGCAAAAATAAAGTAATAATCATGGATAGGTATCGAATAATCCTCAATGATGAGCCTATTAAAAAATGATTTGCATAGTCATCAGGTGACTGCATAAGCATAGGAAGCTGGCAGGGCAATAGATATGCAAATGGTATACCGTCCACAACCAAAGCCACTCTTCCATCTGATAAATTAGCTGCTACCCTATCTGGTCTTTGAGTATACATAATCTGCGGAAAAAGACTATGCTTATTCGGGGTTAAATACTCCTCTATAAAGGCAGGAGAAGCTATGTTATCCAAGTCTATACTATTGATAAGCTCACGTATTTTATTAACTGTGTTTAGATCCGCAACATTACTAATATATACAAGAGCCATATCCGTTTTAGATATTCTTCCGGCAGTTAGTGCCTCTATAACAAGATACTCGGACCTAATTCTTCTTCGAATTAATGCTGTATTCATACGCATAACTTCGATAAATGATTCCTTGGAGCCCTTAATAACATTTTCTTCTGAAGGCTCTTGGATAGACCTTTTCTCAAACATCCTTATGTCATATACAATCGCCTTTTCCTCTGAATCAAAAATCAAAGCGACCATACCACTAAGAACGTATTTTAGCAAAAGCTGATAATCAGTCTCTTCAATTGTAAATACATGATAAGCTCCTCCATCAAGAAGATAATTCATCGTCTCTCGCTCTGTCTTACAATTGGACAGATAAGGATCGAATTTCAAGGATCTAAATATAGCCTCATCAAATAAAGCCTGGTTTATTAAGCCATCCACGCAGAACAGATGGACAGTTATATTATTTTGATTTATCTTTATCGGTCGAACAACTACATCACCGCTTTTTTCAAACAGCTTTCTAATCCATTCTGAACTAATCCTATTCACAATATTTAGCCCTCTTTCCAACCTGGGTTTATCTAGGTATTATACATATTGAACCTCTCATGAATAAATTCACGAGTGTTCTTAGTTATGTTTATAAATAATCCATATATCTATATTTTCCTAACCCTACCGATAATATACAAAAAGCGCTATTTCAATATAAATGAAATAGCGCTTTTGATTAGTTGAAGTAATCCACAACTAAATCCTTAATATGTACCGGGAACACTTTCCCCTTAATTAGTTTTAGCAGAAACACTTCTGCTTCGCCCTCATCTTCGGTAATATTTTCAGCAAAGCAATAATTATTAGGTTCATCATTGCCTCCCACTCTGATACATTCTAAGCTATAGAGTGCATTCTTGAAAATTAGGTTGTA
>CAZDWP010000020.1:0-15459 GCA_964508985.1 uncultured Herbinix sp.
TCTTCACCCAAATGGTACTGCTCTGCCAGATCAGCAATCGATACCCCTCTTTTAAATAAAGCATTAATTATACTATTCCTTCTGTCAATTAATTGTCTGGCACCACTTTTACTGCCCCAGCCTGCCTTACTTGTTTTCTTTGGAATATATAAGAGGCTTCCCTCAACATATTCCTGAATCTCCTTTAGTAGGCGGGCAGGTAATACCTCTGAACCTTTCTTGTAATTCAAATAGTTCACCCTCCATTAACTTAACGTTACCTCGTCTTCCTTCGACTAAGCTTTTCATTAAGCCCACCTCCTTCTTTCTTATTAAATTACGCCTCGGCGCACCTGTGATTAGCACCGTTGATTTTCTATGTTCAACTGCGCTAACTTTAATATACCATAGCTTCCGTAAATTTACAAAGATTATTAAAACGTATTTGATGTTTAGGATTATAACTATCTTTATCTATTCAACAGACTTCAAAGATTCGGCCATATTGACTTTATCAATTTTTCTTCTAAGCATCCAGTTAACCATGAATGTTATAATAAAAGTTGCCAACAATGAGATAATGTAGCTAACTCCAAATATCTGCTGTTTAAAGGATACCATCTCTA
Source organism: uncultured Herbinix sp. (assembly GCA_964508985.1). GTDB lineage: Bacteria > Bacillota > Clostridia > Lachnospirales > Lachnospiraceae > Mobilitalea. The sequence continues at coordinate 606 of CAZDWP010000020.1, forward strand.
CCTTAATCTCATTCATAATAAATATATGAAGCAGCTTTCCCATAACCAGTCCTAGGATACCACCTATTAAAGTCAAGGTAATCGTTTCTCTAAAGACATAAGATCCCGTCTCATCTTGGTAAAATCCCAAGACCTTCAGAGTTGCAATCTCTCTGCTTCGTTCAGTAATGTTTATATTATTCAGATTATATATTACCACGAAGCCAAGAGCTCCTGCACAGGCGATTACCAACCAGACTATAGAATCCAGACTCTGCATCATATTTTCCACCATGACTCTTATATCATTAACAACATTAATCGTGGCAATATTATCATCCTGACGAAGCTGTGCGGATATAGGGTATATATCCTCCTTATCAGTTGTGGCATATGCATTCTTATAAACAGGTTCCTCACCATATACTACTTTATAAGTTTCTCCCGTCATAAATAAGTAGTTGCTCATATGGTTTTCGAATATTCCCTCCACCTCAACTTCAGCAGTTTCAGTAGGGTTTATACGAATTGTAATAGTATCTCCAATATCTATACCCAATTCATCAGCCAGCCTATTATTTATGACGGTCTTTCCATATGCCGGGTAAGCCACAGCTTCACCATCATAGTGTAAACCAATCACCTTAGTGATATCAATATCATCAGTTGCAACTACGGAAGCCTTCCTTAACACACCTTCCCATTCAATCTCTATATCATCGGTAGAGACAAATACACTTTCCGACAATTCTTCTGCATAAGAAATAGTAAATTTCTCTATATCCTCTAAGTTCTGTGCCTCTGTAAATGAAATTTCTAAATCATATATCATAATGGAGCCAAATTGATCATTGGCAACATTCTTTATTGAATCTCTAATTCCCAGAGCAGCCACAATAAGAGCTGTACAACCAGCAATGCCAGTAACCGTCATAAAAAATCTTCTTTTATAGCGGAGAATATTACGAATGGATACCTTATGAAGAAAGCTAACCCTCTTCCATATAAACGGTATCCTCTCCAATAGCACCCTCTTTCCTGCCTTAGGAGCCTTTGGACGTATAAGGGACGCAGGCATCTGTAACAGCTCACCTTTGCATGAAATATAAGTTACGCCAGCTGAACATAGCAAAGAAACAATCAAGGATATAATCGCCAGCCTTGCATCAAACACATATTCAATAGGAGAAAAATCATATAGCATACTGTAGGCTTTCCATATTGCCATAGGAAAGAACTTTGTTCCCAGGATGAATCCTGCTACACATCCAATTAAAGCTGCGCTTCCGGAATAGGAGATGTACTTTCTTATTATTGCACCATTGCTGTATCCAATGGCTTTCAGCGTACCTATCTGAGTACGCTGTTCATCCACCATTCTAGTCATAGTAGTAGAACAGACAAGAGCCGCCACTAGGAAGAAGAAAGCCGGAAGGATTTCTGCAATACCATCTACTATTGAGGAATCATTATCAAAGTTTACATATCCAATATTGTGGTTTCTATTCAGCACATAAGTCTTGGGCTCAGGAATGTCGCTAATTTCCGTCTTAGCATCCTCTATTTTGAGTCTTCCCTCAGCAAGTTCCTCTTCTGCCTCCGCAAAGCCTTCATCCGCATCCCTTTTTCCATCCTCATACTCTTGAAGACCCTTTGCATATTCGGTTTTTCCTTCTTCTAGGGCATCCCAACCATCCCTAATATTTTGTTTATTTTTTTCTATCTCTTCAAAAGCAGAATCAAGCTTGTCTTTTGCAGCTGTAAGCCTTGCTTCTGCTTCTGCAAATTTATCCTTCGCTTCTTTCTTTCCCTTATCTAGCTCTATCTGTCCAGCATCAATCTGCGCTAAAGACGCTTGAAGATAAGCATATTGGGTGTCGACTTCTGGGGCAAGTACACCACTTTCTTCAATCTGTGATATAGCTAAGGAAACGGCTTGGCGGTTATTGTCCAGCTCCTCCTGATTAGCTTTAAGCAATGCATATGCATCAGCTTTTTCAGCTTCATATTCTTTTAGACCTTCTTCATAATCTCTTAAGCCTTTTCTATATTCTTTCTCAGCCTCAGTGAGCTTAATATCTCCGTCCACTAATTTATCTTCATTATCTTTAATTTCCTGCTCTGCATCTTTAAGATCAGCCCATGCTTCCTCTAGCTCAGCCTCTGTATCTGCTTTCTTGGTTTGATACTCCTCATAGCCTTCATCAAACTCCTTCTCTGCCTTTCGCAAGGTTTCATTGGCCTCTTCTACAATATTCTGATAGCGAATACCCGCTCTTTCCTCCAACGCTCTCTTTATAAGCCCCTCGTTTTCAGAAATCATGTCTTCATATTCTACACTGTATACCTCTTCTTCATAATCCATACGAATCATAATCTCAGTATAATAATCTACCGAAAACCCTTCCTCAGGTAGATATACAAAAGCATATACTGAACCATTATCAAGGCTAGTCGTACCCCTGTCATAATTTAAGTAATTAACAGAATCCGCTAGTCCCACAACAGTATAAACATCATATTTGAATGCTTCCAGTGTATCCTCATCATTGAGAGAAGCAACCCTAACCCTCGCTCCGATTATATCTTCCGAAAAGTAAGTCGAATCCAGTATAAGCTCATTTCCAGCCTCTGGCATCCTTCCATGAAGAACATTTAGCCTGTCCACATAAGCTGTAATTGAATGAGCTTTTAATACTACCTGCTTGTCTTCTTCCCCTTTATCACTGTCTATGGCTGCAATGAAATCCATGGATATTGCACCCTCTGCTACAATTTTCTCCTGCCCATTAAAATGATGAACATCTTCCTTTGTCAAACCGAGAGTAGAGAGAAGGCGGTAGTCATACATTTTGTGTTCCTTTACATATTTATCTAGATTATCGACCATAGCAGTCTTAGTAATCTTTAGTCCTGAAAAAAAGCCCACACCTAGTACAATAATAGCCACAATAGCAATATAGCGTTCCCATGTATGCTTAATCTCACGATAGCTGTTCTTATTCCACGCAGAATTCCGTCTCATTACCATTCAATCTCCTCTATCGGTAAGGTATTTTCATTCTTCTCCACAGAGACAACTGCTCCACTCCTCATTCGAATGACTCTATCTGCCATATCAGTTAGTGCAGAATTGTGGGTGACAATAACAACCAGTATTCCATTTTTATAGCTTTGTTCCTGCAACAGTTTTAGTATCTGCCTTCCAGTCTCATAATCCAAGGCTCCGGTCGGCTCATCACATAGCAATATCTTCGGATTCTTAGCTAAAGCTCTAGCAATTGCTACCCGTTGTTGTTCTCCTCCAGAGAGCTGTGCTGGAAAATTATTAAGTCGTTCTCCTAAGCCCACACTGCGAAGCACCTGATCAGCAGGCAAAGGGTCCTTTATCATCTGTGTCACAATCTCAACATTCTCAAGCGCTGTAAGATTGGGAATGAGATTATAAAACTGAAAAACAAATCCTATATCCTCACGGCGAAAGGTTGTTAGCTCTCTCTTATTTAATGATGAGATCTCCTTATCACCTAAGATAACCTTACCTGAGGTCAGGGTATCCATTCCACCAAGTATGTTTAAAAGAGTTGTCTTTCCGGCACCAGATTGTCCTAGAATAACACAGACCTCACCCTTCTCAATTTCAAAAGAAGCATCATGTAATGCGAATAGTGCTACATCACCTGTTATATATTTTTTATTTACTTTTTCAAACTTAACATACGTACTCATATAGTCCATATTCCTCCCAATGTTAAATACAATAAGTCATACGTAATTCAGTATAGCACAAAGGTAAAAAGATTATATAAATAAAGAATAAAGAATTTATTATATTAGTGTGTCACATAGCACTTATTCTACACTTTTGCCACTCCTTATCTTATACGCCCCTTCGAGCATGGTGCAGATATTGTTGTGACACCGGGGCAACGCTTGCTCCATAGCATGCATTCTTATTCCTACAGGAATTAGAAACTCTTTCACTAAGTATTGAACGCCATGTTGAAAACACACTAAAGGTTGTAGATTTTCTTTCAAAGCATCCAAAAGTGGATAAAGTTAATCATCCGTCGCTTACTAGTCATCCCCATCACGCTTTGTATGAGAAATACTTAGCAAATGGTGGTGCTTCCATATTTACCTTTGAAATTAAAAGGGAGTAGACACTCATGTGTATGATTACACAAGTATCTACTCCCTTAATATTCTAATTTATTTATTTCTTTTGACCGTATTTTGTCTTTACAAACTCTTGCATTGCTAGTATGTTCTCTTCTGACAATTCAGGGCAATTACAACCAGTAGCTAAAATCATCTGGTAGATTTGGGCTGTAACTTCCAGTACCCTGGACACCTTAAATGCTCCCTCCATTGAATCTCCAATACATACGGCACCATGAGCCTGTAGCAGGCATGAGGTGGCTACTTTTCCAAGAGCCTTCACGCAATTTTCTGCTAGCTGAGGAGATCCCGGTAATGCATATTCAGCAGTACGACACACATCACCTAGTGTCTGTGCAGCTTCGTCAATAATTAGCGGTATATCCTTACCAATACATGAAAATACTGTGGAATAAATTGGATGAGTATGCACAATAGCATTTACTTCTGGTCTTGCCTTATATACCGCCAAATGTAAGCCTGTTTCTATTGTTGGAACTCTTGTTCCATCAACAATATTACCATCTAGATCACATACCACTACATCATCTTCAACAATGGTACTATAATCCATTCCACTCGGAGTTAAATACACCAGGTTAGTTTCCTTGTCGCGATAGCTAATGTTTCCCCATGTTTCAATGGTATAGCCTGAATTTAACATTCTTAAGCCTGAATCAACAATTAATTTCTTAAAATTCATATTTGCTCCTTTAAACTTCATTCTTTAGTTAATATAATTGGGTCGTTTTTCGCAATATTAATCTGCAAATTGATCAAGATATGCCTTATGCTCTGCTACATTATCCTTCATGATAAGCTTACATCCTGTATCAATATAGGTCTCATAGGATTCACCGTTAATCATTTTTACTAAATTCTCAACACTTACTTCACCCATCTTAGCAGGGAACTGAGCTACAGTACCAAGGAAATCATCTTTATCTACTAATTCAAGCGCTTCACTTACTGCGTCAAAGCCAATAATTTGAATCTGCTCTTCTAAATTAGCTTCCTGAATAGCACGAAGAGCACCGATACCCATGTTATCATTTGAAGCGAAGAATAACTTAACATCAGGATTTGCACTAATGATATTCTGAGCGGCAGTATAGCCCTGATCAACTTCCCAGTTTGCAGACTGTTCTGCTACTACATCAATCGCATCACCTGCTCCATCAATGAAACCATTTTTTCTGTCAGCTGCATTTTGATGTCCTTCGATACCGGTAAGAATTGCTGTCTTGATTCCTTTTTCAAAGTTTGCTTTAACATATTCTCCTGCCAACTTAGCACCTTCATAGTTGTTCGTACCGTAGAAAGGAACTTCAATACCTGCATTTTTTACTACATCTTCATTGATTAAGGTATCAGCATTAACTACAGGGATTCCTGCTTCTTTACATTTTTTTAATGCGGTCTCTAATCCCTCAGAAGCACTTGGTACTATAATAATTCCGTCAACACCATTTGAAATATAGTTTTCAATAATCTGGAGCTGTGTTGCTGCACTAGCATGGGAGTCTCCGGCTTGGATATCAATCTTTATTCCAAGTTCTTTTGCCTTTGATTTTGCTCCGTTTGCTAAAGTGATATGGAATTCGTTGTTAAGTGTCATTCCTGCAAAGCCGATATAAAGTTCTTTCTTTTGATCAGTATCTTTATCATCTTTGTTAGCAACATCTTCTGTGCCTTTTGGCGTATCCTTTGTATTTTCCTTTTTTTCTGCACAACCCACAAATGCAGTCATGATCAAAGTCATGATTAACAGTAAACCCATTGCTTTTCTTAATACATTACGTTTTCCCATAATAGCCTCCTCAATATTTTATGATTAACACCTATACCATAGGTAATGGTACCTCATTATGTTTGTTATTCTGCCTTTCTTTCCTTAGATTTATCTGCAAATACAGCGGCAACAATAACAATACCTGTAATAATAGTTTGATAATAAGTAGGAACATTAAGTATCTGTAGACCAGTGGTTAATGAGCCTAGAATTAACGCTCCAATTAATGTGTTACCAATCTTTCCTCTACCACCTGACAAGGAAATTCCTCCGATTACAGTAGAAGCGATTGCATTCATTTCATATCCTGCTCCTGCGTTAGGATCCGCATATGATAGTCTTGATAAGAGTAGAATTCCTCCAAAGGCAGCAAATGCTCCACTTAAAACATATGCCATCGTCTCTACCCTTCTAACATTTACACCTGATAGCATGGTAGCTTTTGCATTTCCTCCGATAGAATATAGGTGACGTCCAAAACGTGTATATGACATAACAATTGTAACTATCGTATAGGATATAAAAACATAGAGTATGGATATCGGCATGCCAAATATCTTATAATTCATAATTAAGCTTAAGCCTTCAGGAAAACTAGAAATTGGTTTTCCGGTGTTAATAAGCAGCGCAAGACCTCTTGCGACCTGCATAGAACCCAAAGTAGCTATAAAAGCAGGAACCTTTCCGTAACTGATAAACAGTCCATTAACTAGTCCAAAAAGTGCTCCCATAACAACCGCAAGTATACATGCTATTGCAATGTTCCAACCATCCTTAATTAACAATCCGCCAAATATACCTACAAACCCAACGATTGAACCTGAGCTCAAGTCAATACCACCGGTAAGAATTACAATCGAAGCGCCAATTGCAACAATCGAAATAACACTTGATTGTGTAATTATGTTTTGAATGTTGTTTAGTGTAAGAAAGTTTCTTCCGTTTAGCTTACATAGAATACTAAATATAACAAATATAGCGATTGCACCAATATAAATATATACAGTTGATAAATCAATTTTCTTGGTGCTAGATAACTTCTTTTTCATCTTTCTTTTTACCCCCTATAATTCATAACTTAGTACAGTTTCTTGAGTTAGGTTTCCATCGTTTTCAAGGACTCCGGATACTTGTCCTTCCTTCATTACTACAACTCTATCGCACATCTTTAATACCTCTACTAAATCCGACGATATCATTATGATAGATGCTCCCTTACTAAGTAACTCATGCATAATATTATATATTTCTTCTCTCGCTCCAACATCAATTCCCCGTGTAGGTTCGTCAAATATATATACACTAGCATCTGATTTAATCCATTTTCCGATAACTACCTTTTGCTGATTACCACCGGACAGATTTTTTGTCTCACAGTTTTTTGATGAAGTTTTTATTTTTAAAATATCGATGCAATCATCGCAACATTTATTAATATCATTTATCTTTAATAAGTATTTTCCAAACTTCTTTAGATTAGGTAGAGCAATATTATCTCTTACTGAGTGCATAAGTACCAAGCCTTCATCTTTTCTGTCCTCGCTTAGATAAACGAGACCCTCTTTCACGCTGTTTGCAACTGAGCCCTTTAACTGCTTTCCATTAAAAATGACTTCTCCGCCGGTCTTTGTATAGGCTCCAATAATACATTTTGCCAATTCAGTTCGTCCCGCTCCTACCAAACCTGCAATTCCTAGAATTTCACCTTTTTTTACATTTATAGATACATCCTTAATTAGATTCTTGTATCTAATATTATTAGCTTCTAATACAGTTACATCCTTCTGTATATAATCATTATTCATTTTCTTAAAGCTGACTTTTCTACCAACCATCATTTTTGTAAGCTCATCTTCATTAGTGTCCTTAAGTACAACTGTGTCAACATATCCACCGTCTCTTAGTACAGTACAGCGATCACCAATCTGGAACAACTCACTCATTCGATGAGAAATATATACAATACCAATACCTTTAGCTTTTAATTCATTTATAATTTTAAATAATTGATTTGTTTCGACGTCTGTCAGAGTTGCTGTTGGTTCATCTAAAACCAAAATCTTTACTTTGTTAGATAATGCTTTTGCAATTTCTACCATTTGCTTTTGAGCGATACTGAGTCGATTTACTAAGGTTTTAGGATTAACATTCAAGCCAACCATATCTAATATTCTCTTCGCTTCCTCTATCATTGTGACTCTATCAATGAAACCATTCTTACGAATCTCTTTACCCAGATAGATATTCTCAAAGATAGACAGGTAAGGTATTAGGTTAAACTCCTGATAGATAATACTTATTCCTGCATCCAGGGTTTCTCTTGGGGTATTGACCAAAAGAGGTTCCCCTTCGAGAAAAATTTCCCCAGTTTCCTTTCGATATGCTCCGGATAGTATCTTCATTAGAGTTGATTTACCCGCTCCATTCTCACCAAGAAGTACATGAACTTCTCCCTTTCTTACCTGAAGCTGGACATTATCCAGAACCTGTACATCAAAAAAGCTTTTTGATATGCCCTTCATTTCCAAAATATTCATAGTTATTTTCCCTTCCTGTTAATGATTACATAACTCTACATAACGAATAACTAAATCGTTTGGCTGTGGACTCTCGTTGTATTCAGTGGTTTTTATCGAGTTACCAATAATGTCGCGGATTGAGAAGATATCTAGGTCTGAGTCAAAATACTTCAGTTGAACTGCTATGTTTCCAAGAGATGTGCTTTCTTTGTCGCAAGCGATAACCTTTTTGCCAGAAAGCATACTGGTTAGTTTATTAATAGGCTTATTTCTTGAGCCTCCTCCTACGATATAGATGCCTTCAAAGTATTTGCCGGTAATACCTTCTATCTGTGCAATTGTATGAGCATAGCAGCAGGCAATTGATACATATACAGCCTTAATTATAGCTCCATAATTTAACCCTTCACCTACCTGGTCAGTCTCCTTCAAATAGCTCCATATTTCATCAATCATATTGGTTGGATTAAAAAATCTTCCATCATTAACATCAAACATGGGGGATCCATCCGTATAATCATCTGCCATCAGGTCAATTTCTCTCCAAGTTAGTTCTTTATTTAATACTTCTTCAAGTTCCTTTTTTATCCGCTGTATTAAAAACATACCCGCACTATTTTTTAGAAGCGTAATTTTCCCGAGAGCTCCTAATTCATTTGTTAGATTATTATTCCTAACTTCTTCATTTATAATTGGACTATCCAGCTCTGTACCGATTAAAGACCAAGTGCCCGAGCTTATAAAAGCAAAATCCTTCTCTTTAGTAGGAATTGCTACCACCGCCGATGCAGTATCATGCGAAGGAACACATACAACAGGGATATCATATTCAATTTTCAATTCATCTAATATATTTTTACTTATATTTCCGATTCTTTCACCGTGAACACCGATTTTACTAAACCAACTAAATGGAATATCAAATTGCTCGCATACAATGGGATTAATCTGTTTTTTGCTAACATCCAATAGCTGGGTAGTACTCAATTCACTGGGCTCATTCACCATCACACCAGTAAGCATGTAGTTTAGAACATCGGGAACCATTAATATTTTATCCGTGGTCTCATAGATCTCAGGCATATTCTCCTTGATTCCCATGATCATATATATGGAGTTGATACGATCGCAAAGTATACCAGTTTGATCAAATAAATTCTTTTTCTGCTCCTCTGTTAGCTTTGATATGTGCTCTTCTCCAATGGTGTTACGATATGATAGGGGATTACTCAACATATTTCCGTTTTTCTCAAACAAAGCAAAATCAATTCCCCAAGTACAAACTCCAACAGAATCTATCTTATCAACCATAGAAGCAACCTTCTTTAGGCTTTGTTTAAATTCATGAAAGATTCTCAAGAAGTCCCAGTAATAATAATCACCAACCTGAATCATATTATTTGGTTTTTGATCAATTACTTCTGTTGTAATCCTCTCCCCGTCGAATCTACCTAAGACAATTCGGTAAGAGGAATTACCGCAATCTAGTGCAACGATATTCTTAGTTCTTGACATAGCATAAACCCCTTCTTTATTCATTTCAGTCTTATATTCTGATTTTTACGTCATATTTGCTTTCATAATCCTTCAGGAATTCGATGTCTTTCATCCTTAATGACTCCATATTTCCCATTTCGTATTCCCGGCCTAATCCCTGATATTTTGGTATACCTAATCTGTGGAAAGGCAGAAAGCAAACTTCATCTACGTTACTTAAACTGCTCACATACTTAAGGAATCCTTCAATATCTTCTTTGGAATCGTTATATCCGGGAATATAGGGATATCTTACCGATAGCTTTCCTTTAAAATTCTCATTTAGCCAGTTCAGATTTTCCAAAATCAACTCATTGCCAAACCCCGTGTATTCCTTATGCTTATCGGAATCTATCTCTTTAAAGTCATAATATATATAGTCAACTACCTGATATATTTTCTTAATGTTTTCCTGAGGTACGTAGCCACAGGTTTCTATTAAAGTTGTAATATTTCTTTCCTTTAATTTTAAGGCACATTCCTTAACAAAAGTACTGTAATATAATGGTTCTCCGCCGCTAAATGTAACACCTCCACCAGACATTTCATAATATTTCTCATCCTTAAGAAGTTCCTTCATAAGCTCGTCAACAGTATAATCTGTTCCCATAACGGAACGTGCATCCTCAAAACAATTATCTACACAAATGCCGCAATGGCTGCATAAATCCTGCTGCGTTATATAACCCATAGGGGGGATGAGTTTAATCGCTTTATTTGGGCATATGGTTTCACATTTACCGCAGCCTTTGCATGCATTTGCTTTTACCAAGATTTCCTTTTCAAAAGACTGAGATTCTGGATTTGCACACCACTTGCATCGCAATTTGCATCCCTTTAGAAAAACCACAGTTCGAATACCCGGTCCATCTTCAATTGCATAGCGTTCAATATTAAATACACGTGCTTTCTCCATATCGTCTCCTTAAAAAGAATTTGTTAAATATCAAGTTCGATACGATTTATAACATCTATCTGGCAATCCGGTGCTAATGCAGTAAATAGTGCACTGTAGCCTGATACTCTTACCATAAGATCCTTATAATTCTCCGGATTCTCCATGGCGTCCTTATAAACCTTATCATCTACCACATTAAACTGTATCTGTTGTCCGTATTCACCGAACAGGACCTTCATCATGTCAATAATTCTCTGTCTGTTTTCCTTTGTGGCAACCGCACCCTTTGTCAGTCTCATATTAAAGATGGCACCCTTTTGGAACCATATACTCGGCAATTTCGCAACGGAATTGCATGCCGCTGTCGCACCGTGTCTCTCAGAACCATTGGCAGGGGAAATACCGTTATTAACCGGTTCACCCTTCTTCCTTCCATCAGGTGTTGCACCTATAGCTCGGCCAAAGGAGATGTTACCTGATACAGGGCTTTGGCTATATGAGAAGCAACAAGGAACCGGACCCTTACCATATTTGCTACTCTTATATTCATTGCGATATCTTGATCCTATGAAATCCTCAAGCTGTACAACCCAGATGTCTTCATCATTGTCATTACCGAACTTAGGCGCCTTATTCTTAAGGATTGCTCTGATTTCCGGTCCAGTTGGTGTTGTCTCCATATCTTCATAATTAGTTTCTAATGCGTGTAATAGCTGTTCTAGTGATATTAGCTTTTTATCAAAAACTGCATACTCTATTCCTGCCAAGGCATCTCCTGCGCTTATAGTGCCTGCTGTAGGTCCACCATCTGCGGAATATAGTGCTCCGCCCTCGACCAAATCAAGGCCTCTTTCAATACAGTCTGTAACAAGCGAAGAACGGAAAGGATTAATATCATATAGGCAATGAACATAATCATTCGTATGTTCTGTTACTACCTGTAAATCCATAAAGTATGCTAGCATATCTTTGTATTCTTGTAGGATCTCATCTGTTGAGGTGCACTCAAGCATAGGCTTGTTAGTCTTCTTATATACAATTCCTGTATTAGGATCTACACCATTGTTTAGTGTTATCTCCAATACCTTTTCAACGTTTAGCCAAGCACCCTTAGCAGCAAAGTCCCATTTTCCAGGAATCGATGCTTCTATGCATCCATCCGGTGCCCAATCAATCAGATCCTCTTCAGCTATACCCATGTTTCTTAATGTTCTAATAAAGGCAGCGTCATTATAGAATGCCGGCATACCACCCTGATGAATCATAACTGCTTCAAGCGCTTTCATCATAAAATCATCATCCGTCTTCTCAAACCATTTTACTGATACAGATGGTGTTACAAGCTTAAGCTCTGCACAAGCTTCTACACAAAGATGGGAAATCTCATTTGTAGCATCTTCACCGTCTTTAGTCTGACCGCAGATAGCAAGGTTAATGAACATCTGATATCCTAAGAAGAATTCCGAATCGGGCCAAGAACGAAGTTTGTTCAATTCATTACATTTAATATAGAAGCTTTCAACAATTTCTAATGCTCTTTCTCTTGTCAGTCTTCCTTCTTCAATATCCTTCTTATAGAACGGATAGACATATTGATCAAAACGACCTAAGGAAATTGCGTGGCCATTGGATTCTAAATGCACCGCTAGTAATATAATATATATGGACTGAACCGCTTCATGGAATGTTCTTGCTGGGTTAAGTGGAACATTTCTGCAGATATCAGCCAATTCAAGCAATTCCGCCTTCCTGACAGAATCCTTCGCAAGTCCGGCTTCCTTCTCACATTCATCTGCAATTCTATTAGAAAAGTTAATTACAGCCTCATTACTCTTTAGTACACCATCAAGGAAAAATTTCTTCTGTACATTACCCGGAAGCTTTAAATCTAATCTCCCGATTCTCTCCTTTGTCCTTTCCATTACATTTATAAGGCCTTTATTTATAACAAGATTGTAATCTGGTATCTCATTACCAAGGCCAGCACCTACAACCCAGGTTTCATCAATAATACCCGCATCCCATGCATTTAGTATCTCTTCGGATAAGGAGCTCCTTAAAAAGTTCACAAGAGCTTTGTCCTTCCAATATTCGATGCACTCTTTTAAGTCTTCCTTAACGTCATCATCGACATAAAATTTATCGCCTGGACGGTCTTCCCAGTGATAGGGATTTCCTTTCATTTCTTCTAATATCCAGTCATTTGAGTATTCAGGATAGATTGGAGCTGCTTTTGGCCATTTTGCTTGATTGCCTACAATCAATTCATCATCCTTCACCCATACTGTCATTTCATTAAGAACGTTATAGTATGCATTTGCTCTTCTTATAGCAATGGGCTTATTAACATCCTTCTTCATTGACTCTGTAAAAACCTTACACCTTTCGGAGCAGACTTTAGGTTCTTGTTCGAAAAACTTCTCTCTTAGGCGTTGTATACGTCCCGTCATATTACTTCCTCCAATCAATTAGATTTATCCATTTCGTAAATTGGTTGTTTTGTACTCGTTTCGATTAATGTAACTTGTTTCATTAGCAATATGATACAATATAATAATATCAATGTCAATAGAGTTCTTATATTTTTGTTATTTTTTCTTCATTCTTTTAAAGTATTTGTTAATAATTACTTATCTATAACCTTGATACTATCTATTTTACCAGTTTAGTCAATTCCAAATGTAACAGTTTTCATATTTATTAGTATTTTACATTAGCCGATCCTAAAATAGCTTAGTTTTTATGCCCTTGAACAAGTTACATTATTATGTTAAAATGTTTTAAAGTATATACATAAATATACTTGTGGTCATCGAGGAGGGAATAAATTGGAAAACAAACGTATCGGAATCCGAGAGATTGCTAAGCTTTCAGGAGTTTCCGTAGCTACAGTCTCACGCGTTATTAATACCCCTGAGCTCACTTCTGAAGAAGTACAAAAAAAGGTAAACGCTGTTATAAGCGAATATAATTATGTGCCCAACTTGATGGCAAAAAATCTTTTTTCAAAGGATTATAATTCACTGGCTGTATTTGTACTTGACCTTGAAAATCCTTTTTTCGTTGCACTCGTCAAGGAGCTAAATAAAATAGCCTTTCAGCATAAACAAACCTTAATAATATGTGATACGGAAAACAATCCTGAAAAGGAGCAAGAATACCTCAGATATTGTGAAGCAATTCGAGTAAAGGGCATTATTATTACCGAGGGTTTAACCAACTCTTCTCTTTATGATATCAAAATAAATCAAAAGCTGGTATTCTTAGATCGCAAAGTCAGCTCAAAGTTTACTACTGTAAGGTCTGACTCGTTGACAGGAATTACTAAGGGAATCGATTATCTTTATAATTTGAACCATAGGCTTTTTGGATTTGTTGGTTCCACCGACAGCTTATCCCTTACATCCGTTGAAGAAAGAGCAAAGTTTTTTTCTAATGTTATACTAAAAAAAGGCCTCGATGTAGACCCAAGATTTATGTTTAAGGGTAGTCTCTCTGCCAAGACAGGAGCTAAAGCACTGGATTATTATTGCTCACTAGATACACCCCCCACTGCAATTATATGTGCAAATGATCAGATTGCTTACGGCTTTATTGCCAGAGCATATGCATTAGGTGTTAAAATACCAGGAGATTTTTCAATAGTAGGCTTTGACGGTTGTTCAACAGGCTTTATATACCCAAAGCTAACAACCATTCGCCAGAACATACCAAAGCTAGCCCAAGAATTATATAACGCTATTAATTCGGATGAAAAACCTAAGGAAAAAGTTGTTGATATAACTTTAAGCTTGGGTGATACATGTAGAATGCTGTAGCTCTTATACACAAAAAAGCCGAACTGATGGTGTTTGCTCCATCTAAATTCGGTTTTTTCTGTGTGCAATGTAATTTCGCTAGAACTTTCTCCTTAAATATTGCATGAAGAAACTATTTCTCCGTCAACTTCAACCACTATATAATAGAGAT